>CAJOFP010000136.1 GCA_905233795.1 uncultured Oscillibacter sp.
CCGTTGACCGCCGCAATCGTGGGAATTTCCAGTTTTTCAATCCGACGCATGACCGCGCTTCCGCGCTGTCCCCATTTGCGGCCCGCCGTCAAATCCATCGACGACATTTCGCCAATATCCGCCCCGGCGACAAAGGCGCGGCCCTCTCCGGTGATAATCAAAACTCTCAAATCCGCGTCCGACTCGATTTCACAGAGAACCTGTTCCAGATCGCCGATCACTTCCGCGTTTAACGCGTTCAACGCCTTGGGCCGGTTGATCGTCAAAATTCCGATTCCCTCATTTTTCTCATAGCGAACAGTCTGATATTCCATAACTCGCGCCCTCCTGATTTTTGTTTTATTTTATATTCGCCCGGAAATTATAATATTAATTATAACAAAATTTACGCGATTTACAAGCCATATTTCCGGCGCGTGAAAAATATAAAAATACAAAAATCCCGCTGTCAAATTACAGTTCCGCCGCATAAACTAACACAGCGAAGGAGGAAATCAAAATGGCTTATTCCGACCGCGAGTTATTGGCGCGTCTGATTCAATGCGAGGCGGGCGGCGAGGGGGAAACCGGCATGAAAGCCGTGGCGGGCGTGGTGATGAACCGCGTCAACGCGAAAGGCGGCGAGTATGCCCGTTACGGACAGGGCAGTCAATTCGTCTGCGCAAGCGAGACGGAGGGCGGCGTCTATAATCCGCAGAATATCTATAACATGAGGCCGGAACAGATTCACTATGATATAGCCGACTGGGCGATTGCCGGAAACCGCGTCAATGACGTTGCGGAATCCTTATGGTTTTACAATCCGTTCAGTCCTGTATGCCGTTCGTTTTTCCCGTCGAACGTCGGTTACTGGCAGACCCGGATCGGCGATCATTGTTTTTATAATCCGACCAACGCGTATTACAAAACCTGATATTTTATTTATATTTTTCCATATTTTAAATATATTCAATATTTTAAATTTTTAATATAAAATTTATTTAGCTATATTTATTTTATTTTTATATCGCAATTTCAGGAGGCGTTTTCTATGACAGGGGATTATTACAATCAGACGCGCAATATCGCCGGACGGGGCGCGGCGCGCCGTGTGGACTGGACATCCGAAATCACGCCGAACCGCGCCGCGATAGATACGGGCATTGGCGGCATGTCGCGGGAAATATCGCGTGAAACAGCGCGTGAACTATCGGACGGGACAGCGCGTGAACTATCCGGCTTGCCGGAGCCGATCCCGCTGGGGACGCCAATCGCGGCGGGATCGTTCCACGGTTTTTTCAGCGATAACGGCATGAGTAATGGCGGTAACGGCAATAACGGCATGAACGGCCATCACAACAGCGGCGGAAATATTATTAACATCGGCAATACCGGCGACAACGGCGGGAATAACGGCAATAATGGCAATAACGGCGCGAATAGCGATAACGGCATGAATCACAGCAATCATAACATGAACGATATGAATCATAACAACAATAGCGGCATGAATAATAATAATAATAATAACGGCAATAATAACATGAACGGCATGAGTAACGGCAATAGCGGCATGAATAATAATAATAATAACGGCATGAGTAACGGCGGATATATGGACACTATCGGGCCGGATATTGACAACAATCTGCCGCCGGATATGATAGAGGACCCGACGACGCTGGAAGAAGTCTACCGCGGTTCCATGAAAGCGTTGTTAATGCGCAATATCGGCAATTATGTCGTGGCGACATTTTTAATCGGTACGCAAGGCACCGTTTCATGGGAAGGCGTTCTTTATGACGTTGGAAACGATTATTTAGCTATCTATCAAACAGGACGCGATCAATATATCGTCAGCGATTTATATTCTTTAAAATACGTCGAGTTTTACGATACGCAAAGGCGTATGTTATGCGATGAGTTAATCAACGCGCAAGAGGCCGCGAATTAAGAAATAATATGATAATATAATAATATAATACCGTTCCCCCTCATCCGTTTTCATGACAGGGGGAACGGTATAAAAAAAATCGAATATCATTTATCATTCATTTAATATCATTCATTTAAATCCGCCGGCCAGCGAACCGTAAAAACCGCGCCGTTCGGAAAACGATTCGCCGCCTCCACAGTTCCCCCGCGCCGCTGTACCGTATCTTTTACGATGGACAGGCCTAAACCCGTGCCGCCCATGCCTCTGGATCGCGCTTTGTCCACACGATAAAAACGGTCAAATATTTTGGGCAAATCCTCTTCGGGAATGCCTAAGCCGTTATCTTCCACGCTGAAAATCACCCACGCGTTTTCACGCCGTAATATTACTTGTATACTGCCCCCGGCGGGCGTATATTTCACGGCGTTGTCGATTAAATTATAAAAAACCCGGTGAATCTCGTCACGCGTCCCCCGGATGATACAATTTTCCTCGGCGCGGTAAATCAAATCTATATTTTTTTCCTGCGCCAATAATCCCGTCATGCGCAAAACCTGCGTCAGAACCGGCAGCGCGTCCACACGCGACGGCGGGTCTAAAATGCCGCTGTCCAATCTGCTCAAGTGCATCAAATCCTCAGTAATATGGCTCAATCTCTCCGCTTCCGCGCCTATGTCAGACACAAATTCCCGCGTCGTCTCGGAATCAATGCCGGGATTTTGCAAAATAGAATCAGATAATAATCTGATCGCCGCCAGCGGCGTTTTTAACTCGTGCGACGCGTCCGACACGAATTGCCGCCGGGCGGTTTCCGTGACCTGTAATCTATCTGTCAAACTATTAAATTCCTGTCCGATCTGCGCGATTTCGTCACGTCCGAAAATCCGCGCCCGATGGCTATAAGCCCCCTCCCGGACTTCCCGTATCGCCGTTAATAACGCCGTGATTTTGCGCGATAAACGCGCCGATAATAATAAACTTAATAGCAATACCGCCGCGCCGGTGAACGCCGACAGGCGCAATAAATTTTCCTGTAACCCGCGCAATAACGCCGCCTGTTCCGGGTCATACTCATACGCGTAAACCGCGCCGATAATCTGATTGCGATATAATACCGGCGACGACGCCCGCGAACGAAACGCGCCGTCCTGATACCCGCAGCAAACCGCGTCATTGCCCATTAAAGCCTGTACCAGTTCCGTATATAATACATAATCGCCGACGGCGTCCCGTCCCTCGCGGGAATCATATAAAACGCGTCCGGAAGCGTCCGTGACTAAAATTCTACTCAATCCGCTGTCCTCCGCCAACGCCATCGCCGCCGCGACATTGTCCTGATTCAACCGCTCCAAGCCGGACAACGACGACACCATAACAGATACGCTGGAAAGCATGGAAGTTTTTTTCGATCTGAATACCATATCCTCAGACGCTATCAACGGATAAGTATTTAACAAAACCAATACGGCGGCGATAATCATAATATAACTTACGCCGAATTGAACCCGTAAACTGTCCCAAAAGCGTTTTTTATTCCGTTGCGTCCCATTCTTTTTTCTCATAAAATTACAATCCTCTAATTGGATGAAAATAAATTGGCAAGAACTTTCTGTAATCATAAAAATCCGCCGTCCGCGATTTTTACGGGCGGCGCGTATTTTTTTACGCGTTTGATTTGAATCTTGAGGCGCGTGATATTATAATGGAAAATAATCATATTTTATGGAAAGGATGAAAAAAATATGCGGTATAAAAATTCTTGCGCGTTGGTGACAGGTTCGTCCAGAGGGATCGGGCGGGCGATTGCGCGCCGATTGGCGCGGGACGGCTGGCCGGTCTGCGTGAATTATTATCAAAATCAACAGGCGGGGGAAGAGACTGTAAATTTGATTCGTAATCACGGCGGAAACGCGGTTTTAATACAAGCCGACGTTTCCAAGCCGGATGACGTGAAAAATTTAATCCAAACGGCTGAAAAAGAACTGGGAGAGATAGAATTATTAATTAATAACGCCGGAATCGCCGGTCAAGTATTATTTCAGGATATTACGGACGAAATCTGGAATCGTTATTTCGGCGTGAATTTTTTCGGGGCGCGGAATACGATCCGGGAAGTTCTGCCGCGTATGATTCATAAAAAACACGGGAATATTATTAATATTTCGTCGATTTGGGGATTGCGCGGGGCGAGTTGTGAGAGCGCGTATGCCTGCACAAAAGCGGCGTTAATCGCGCTGACGCGTTCACTCGCGCTGGAGCTTGCGCCGTCCGGGATACGCGTAAACTGTATCGCGCCGGGCGTGATTAATACCGACATGGTTCAGGTTTTGGGACAGGATGTATTGCGGGATTTAGCGAATCAGACGCCGTTAGACCGTCTGGGGACGCCGGAAGATATAGCGGATTTAGCGGCGTTTCTGGCGTCCGATCAATCGAATTTTATGACCGGACAGGTTATCACATCCGACGGCGGATTTATTTTATAAAAATATGAAAATTTATCTAATTTATCTAAAAGCGATAAATATCTAATTTAATTTTGCCGTTATGATAATCTCGATGGCATTCT
>CAJOFP010000137.1:0-3923 GCA_905233795.1 uncultured Oscillibacter sp.
GACCGGACAGGCGTACTGTACGAAACTGTTCATGACAGAGCGCGAGTTACAGAGACTGACGCCGGAGAAGCGTTACGAAGAACGGCTGAAACGGGAAAAACCGCTTTTGGACGAGTTTCGGACGTGGGCCGACGCCCGTACAGTCGCGCCAAAATCCAAACTTGGACAGGCGTTCGCCTATCTGAACAATCAGTGGACGCCCCTGACGAATTATCTTCTGGACGGACGCCTTGAAATCAGCAATAACCGCGCCGAACGGAGTATCAAGCCGTTTGTGATGGGACGCAAGAACTTTCTGTTCGCCAATACGCCACGCGGCGCACAGGCCGGCGCCGTGACTTACAGTATTATAGAAACGGCGAAAGCGAACGCGCTCGATCCGTATCTCTATATTCTTTTCCTGCTGGAAGAACTTCCGAACGCGGACAGAAGTCGGAGCGACTGGCTGAATCCGTTCCTCCCGTGGAACGCTCCGGATGACTGCCGCGTAACGCGTGAATAAAATCGCTCAGCCGCGCAACCCGTTAGATTTGCGCGGCTGGGCGTCATATTTTTACTTGCCTCTTGTTCCCCGACTCCCTTTGAGCCGGGGATTTTTCTTTGTCAATCCGCCTTTAGAAATGACGCTTACATTAAAAAAATAAAAACAGGCGCGAAAATCCGAAAATTCTCACGCCCGTTTTATTTTTTATTTATTTTATCAATATTCTAAAAAATATTAAAAATATTAAATATTGAATATGAAATATAATTATAAATAGCGGCGCATTCCGTCCATGGCCTCAGAGCGATCCGCGCTGATGGTGACCGTGAATTTAATGCCGTTGCGCTCGCCGAAAACGTCCAGCCAGTGCAGGAAAGTCTCCGTGTCCTGATCCATGGAGCGGTTCACGATTTTACAGAGATTGTCGATAAAGACATGGGAAATGTCATAATTTCCCGCGTAGAGGCCGCTGATAAAGCCGCGGAACACGTCATAATTGTCCAGACGGTATTCTTTGGCGTCAATCAGCCGGATTTGATGCCGGATATTAAACGTCATATTCCGGTCGGCCTCAATGCAGATGACGTTGCCGGGTTCTTCCACGGCGGCATTGTTCAGCATATCAATCAACTGTTTTGTTTTTCCTTCGCCCTGACCGCCCATAATTAACCGAACCATATTTCGATCACTCCCGTTCGATTTTAATTTTATATTTTTTATAAAAAAATATAATATAAAAATATTATACTAAGTATATCATATCAGGACGGAAAAAACAACCGGAAAAAACGCCGCTCCGCCAAAAAACGGATAATCGAATTTTATCGCGTTTTATCGCGCTTTCTCATTCGGGCGGATTTTGCCAACGCTGGTTCATGACAAGCCGATACAACCGCTGGCGCTGCGCGTCGTTCAGTCCCAAAAATTCACAGCCGTATCCGTATATGCCGGGAATATGCGTTTCCCAGCCCCGCAGAATTTCACAGACCAGTGACGACAATCCGACGGACTCGAACGTCTCGGAAGTCAGCTCCAAACGATCCTCAATCCAGTATTTCACGTCCGTCTCAATGCTGACGCCGCCCTCGCTGAGATTCACGACCCGGCAGTTCGTGCGGATTCTATGGCGGTTTAATATCACCGCGTCGGCGTCGAAATCGGTTGTCACCCGGTAAAACCGGCGTTCCGTCTGTTCCAGCCTCATGTTATTCAATTCCCAGTAATCGCCGTCAATGCGTCGGATAACGCCCCGGATATAAATTTCCTGTTCGTCGTCCGGGTCCTCGCCGCGCAAAAGCACGCGGAACGGACCGGGTTTTTCCGGTCTCGCCCCGGAAATCCAGATCATTTCCGCCTCTTCCACGGATGGAATGCTTAGTTCCGCCCGCAGTCGAACCCGTCCGTCCCGATTCAATCCCTCCACGCGCAAACCGTCATAACGCTTGAAATCCGGCGGTTTTCTGTCCGCGATACTGGGTTCCCGATTTTTTTCAGCCATACGCGCCACCATTCCAATCTATTTTACTTGTCTTATACCCGCGCTTTTCCGTCAACTCCGGCGGATTTACCAAAAAGTATACTTTTTAGCAAAAGCGATTTTTCTTTATTTAAAATTAATATAACACAAATATTGTGAAGTTTCAAGCGGATTCTTTATATTTTAAAGCGCTTGGAACAATCAACCAAAAAGTATAGATTTTGACGATTTCACAGCCTGAGCATATCAAAAGCCGCCGGATAAGCGTTCGGCGGCTTTTGACGATCCGGTTTTATTTATGATATGAACTGAAATTTTGACGGGATATATCTGAAAAGAGGTTGCAATTCGGTTAAAAATCGTTTAAAATATAAAAATCATATTTTTTATATTATCCTGATTTTATTTTATATTATTTTCCGGAAAATATTGGAATAAACCGGGCGAAATTGGGAAAAATAAAATAAAATCAGGAGAAATCGGGAAAATTGGGAGAGAGAAAAAATAGAGCCGGGGGATTGGGGGTTTTTCCATGTTTATTTACATGGTTTCGTTTTTAGCGTCCGCCGCGATGCTGGGACTGGATCAGTGGCTGAAATTCTGGACGGACAGTCATATGACGCTGGGGGAGACGGCGCCGCTGTTCGGTTCGCTTCTGGAACTGCATTATGTGCGCAATTACGGGGTGGCGTGGTCGCTGTTCTCGAATATGCGCTGGATATTGGTAGGCGTGACGGGTTTTATTATTCTCGCTGTGGCGGCTGTGATTATGCTGCGTTTAATCCGTCGTCCGATTGGGATTTTCGCCGCGTTTTTAATCTTGGGCGGCGGGATCGGCAATTTATTAGACCGGATTTTTTTAGGCTATGTAATTGATATGCTGCGTTTCCCGTTCTGGAAGTCATATCCGACGTTTAACATCGCGGATATATGCGTTGTGACGGGCTGTATATTATGGCTGATTTACGCTTTGTTTCTGCCGGAGCGCGATTCGGATAAAACAAGACGGAATCGGCGGGGCGCGGGAAGCCGCGCGCAATCGCAATCACAATCGCAAGCGCAATCTGACGCGAAAAACAGCGCGCAAACGGGAAGCGGCGATTTAAATTTAAATCATAATCGCGCAAGCGATACGGGAGATAATACGGGAGCGGAACGCGAATTAAATAAAAATATCAATCCGCCGCCGCGAGGCGCGAATGACGACTGGCAGGAGAAATGGCGCAAACGTCAGTTAGAGCGGCAGGGGAAGCGGTAAGATTGGACGCGGAAATATTACGCTTACAGGCGACGGAGGACGAACGCGGAACGCGTCTGGATGTCTGGATCGCGGAAAAAGCGAAAATCAGCCGGTCGGCGGCGGCGCGTCTGATTGAAGCCGGACGGGTAAATATTAATATTAATAATATAAATAATAAAAATATAAATAAAAACAGCCGGATTGCGGGACATGAAAATATTATAATTCATCTACCGGAGCCGGAATTAATTGATTTGTCGCCGCAAAATATCGCGTTGGATATTATATACGAAGACGCGGACGTGATCGTAATTAACAAGCCGAAAGGCATGGTGACGCACCCCGCGCCCGGCCACCCGGATCAGACGCTTGTCAACGCGTTGTTATATCATTGCGGCGATACGCTTTCGGGGATCGGCGGCTATCTGCGCCCCGGCATTGTGCATCGAATCGACCGGGACACCACGGGATTGATTATCGCCGCGAAAAATGATTTTTCACATCAAAAATTATCGGAGCAATTAAAAGACCATACGTTGGCGCGTGTATATAATTGCGTTATATATGGCGCGTTTCGGGACGACGCCGGGACAATTCAGGCCCCAATCGGACGGCATAAGACAGACCGCAAAAAAATGCGCGTCCGTCCCGACGGGAAAGACGCCGTGACCCATTGGCGCGTTTTAGAGAGATTAAATAATAATTATAGCTTATTGGAATGC
>CAJOFP010000137.1:3959-7239 GCA_905233795.1 uncultured Oscillibacter sp.
GAAAAACAATCAAAAATTCCCGGATTTGCGCGGCCTGTGTCTGCACGCGTCGCAATTAAAATTCATACACCCCCGGACGGGAGAAAATATATTCTTAACCTGTCCCCTCCCGGACGAGTTCCAGAGCGTTTTAAAACGCTTAAAATCATCTTGGGACGGTGAAAATATATAAATATATAAAATCCTGAAAAATTTTCGCGGCGATTTCGGAAAAAAGTCAAAAAGCGGTTGCCAGTATTCAAAAAAAGGGGTATAATCGCGCCGTAAGCGATTGAAACGCGAAAGGAAATCAGATTGGAGGGAAAAAATTATGAGCAAAACGGCCCGCATGGTATTAAAAATCGTGGGAGCGAGTTTGGCGTTCGCGGCGTTTGTCTGCCTGTTAATCGGCGGATGGCATGACTTGGAAGTCGGCGCGAGCGGTATGCGGCGGAGCTGGAGCCGGAAATTCGGCCCGGACGAGTACGACGATTACGATGACGATGATATATATCAATAAGGCGAACCTGACCGGAAAGCCGGTTCCCGTCCGGGGACCGGTTTTCGGCGGATTTAGAAAATTTAAATAATTTAAATAATTTAAATTTTAAATATTAAAATTTAATATTTTATTCAGGGGAAAATCACGCTGATTTTGTTCGATTGTTCGTTTTTCGCGGATAATAAGGCGAATTTCGCTCTTGACAAAGCGCCGGGCATTATATAAAATATTATCAATTATCGCAATAATTTTCGCCGGGAAGAGTTTTATAACGCGCCGTTTTCCGCGAAAGCGCGGCGCGTCACGGCAAATCGCCATACGCGTATGATTTGCGCGATCATGTGAGATTGAAAATTTTTATGATAGTTTGAGAATCGTTTGCGATATTGCGATATGAAAAATAATAAAGATATGGGCGATTTGAGAAAAATTTAAAAAATTTAAAAAAATTAAGGGAAAGGGATGATAATTTTATGTCAGATATGTCTCATGACGTGAAGCCTGTCAACCCCGCGTCCGTGTTTGAATTTACAGTGAAAGATCGTAAAGGCAATGATTACGCGCTTGAGAATCTCAAAGGCAAAGTGTTATTAATCGTCAACACCGCGACGGCGTGCGGGTTCACGCCGCAATATAAAGAACTGGAGGAAATTTACGAGGCGTTCCGCGAGAAAGGACTGGAAATTCTGGATTTCCCGTGCAATCAGTTCGGGGCGCAGGCGCCGGGCAGCGCGGAGGAAATTCACACGTTTTGCACGGGACGTTTCGGGATCAAATTCCCGCAGATGGCGAAAATCGAGGTCAACGGCCCGAACGCGGAGCCGTTATATCGCTATCTGACAGGCCATACGAAATTCGCCGGATTCGATGACAGCGAACTGGGGACGCTTTTGTCCAATCTGCTGGCGAAAGCCGATCCCGATTACGCGAAAAAAAGCGATATTAAATGGAATTTCACGAAATTTTTAATCAGCCGCGACGGAAAAATTTTAAATCGCTTCGAGCCGACGGTTTCTATGGATGTCGTGCGGGCGAAAATCGAGGCGGCGCTTTAAAATTATTAAAAATAATTAATAAAATAATATAATATCGCGTAAAATATGATAATAATATAATAAAATATAATATATGATTTTATGATTTGATTTTCAATTCTTTTTAAATTTAAGTTAAATTTAAAATTTTATATTATATTTATATTTTTATGCTTTACGCCGATATATATATATATATAAATTTATTATAATTTGTTATGGTTTATAATTATAATATAAGCGAAAAGAGCGGGGAGGCGATAAATTGAATCATTTCGATTACCAGACGCGGGGAACGTGTTCCCGGCGGATTGAACTGGATATGGACGACGAAAACCGGGTTCACAACGTCAAATTTTATGGCGGCTGCGACGGAAATTTAAAAGCGATTCCGGCGCTGGTGGAGGGCATGGACGCCGACGAAATCACACGCAGACTATCCGGGATTCGATGCGGCCTGAAAAACACGTCATGCGGCGATCAACTGGCGCGGGCGATTCGCGCCGCCGTGTCGCGGTCGCAACCGGGATAAAAATAAAAAACGCGAAAAGCGGGAGGGGAGATAAAAAAATATGACAATCGCGGTACGTTACTGGTCCCGCGGGGGGAATACGAAAAAGCTGGCGGAAGCCATCGCCGACGCCGTGGGCGTCAAGGCGGAGACCGTCGAACGCCCGCTGGCGGACAAAACGGATATTGTCTTTTTGGGCAGCGCCGTTTACGCCGCCGGCGTGGATGAGGAAATCAAGAGATTCTTGCAGAAAAACCGGGAAAATATCGGCGTTTTGTATAATTTCAGCAACGCCGCGCTCGCGCCTTCGACGTATAAGCAGGTCAGCGCGCTGGCGAAAAAGTACGGGATTGAAATTTCAGATCGGGAATATCATTGCCGGGGATCGTTCGCGCTGTTACATCGCGGACATCCTGACGAGGGCGATTTAGTACGGGCGCGGGCGTTCGCTAAGCTCGCGGTCGAGAAAGCGAGACGGTGAATAATATGAATGATTATCAAGTAAATAACGCAAACGCGAATTTTGAGGCCGCGGCGCCTGTCGAGAACGCGGGAAATATCGACGCCGCTTTGAAGCTGGACAATCAGCTTTGCTTCCCCTTATACGCCTGTTCCCGCGAAATGATCAAACAGTATAAAATCTATCTGGATAAGCTGGATCTGACGTATACGCAATACATCGCCATGATGGTCTTGTGGGAGTCCAAGACCGTGACGGCGAAAGAGCTGGGCAAGCGGCTGTATCTGGATTCCGGCACGCTGACGCCGCTGTTGAAGCGTCTGGAGGGCAAAGGCTTTTTACGCCGCCGCCGCGATCCGTCGGACGAGAGAAGTCTGCTGGTGACGATCACGGAAAAGGGCGAAGCCCTGAAAGAACAGGCGGCCAGCATCAGCTGCCGTATCGATCAGGTATCCTCGCTGACCTCGGAAGAGTGTGAGGAACTCTATCGCCTGCTCTATAAAATGCTGACCGCCGCCGAAGAAGGCTAATGTTCATGAAATAAAAATCCCGTGAGATTTTTTATAATCCCACGGGATTTTTTATATAAAATTTTTTATTTAATATTTTAATTAAATATTTTAATTGAATTATTATGGGATTTTAATTTTTATATCCGGACAGATTTCGCGTATTTTCGCCCGGATAGCTCTCAAATCCGCGAACGTCTCCGGACGCTTCATGACATCCCGCAATAAGGCCGACGGATGATAAATCGCGGTCAGCCATACCCCTTTCCGGGAAAACCATTGCCC
>CAJOFP010000137.1:7342-7861 GCA_905233795.1 uncultured Oscillibacter sp.
CGGATCACGATTCCCCGGCGGACGGCATTTCACTATATTGGCGATATATACCTGACTTCGATCCAATCCCGTCATGGTCAACATATCGTCCAGCAATTTCCCCGCCGGGCCGACAAACGGGATTCCCTGTTCGTCCTCACGCTGTCCCGGCCCCTCGCCGACCAGTAAAATTTCCGCTTCCCGCGATCCGTCGCCGAATACCAGACGCGTCCGGGTCTCCGAAAGCGAACAGTTATGACAAGCCCCGCACTCGCTCTCCAGCGCCGCCCACGCCGCCGCTTTCGCGTCGTCCATATTTTAATCCCCTTTTTATTTATTTTATCTATATTTTTATCCTTGATTCCCGTTTATAATATATTATATAATTTTAATTCCATATAATCAATCCAAATATAAATATATAATTATAATTTATATTTATAATATTATTAAAAATATTAAAATATTAAAAAAAGGGGCTGTTCATATTATATGCGGCGGGAATTGGAACATTTTATTATAGACGGCTCTTACGGCTGG
>CAJOFP010000138.1:0-5096 GCA_905233795.1 uncultured Oscillibacter sp.
GATCGCGGTCGTTTTCGCGGTTCGGAAATGCGTATTAAATCGCAAAAACGGCGGTTGTTCCTGTTCCGGCGGCTGTTCCAAATGCGGATGCTGTTCCGGGGGCGGGAAATCGACGCGGAAAGCGTAAAATTTAAAAATTAAAATTAAAAATAAAATAAAAAATCAAGAGCGCGGATTTTGGATCGGGAAAGCGAAAAATAAAATCCGTCCGCGCTCTTGATTTATATTATTTATATTATTTTTATTAATTATTTATATTATTGAATATAAATATTATATTTTTTATTATATTTTTATGATTGTAATAGTAATTGATATTTGTTATAATGCGATAATCCGTCTCGGAAAGGGGATTCGTGACAGCGTGGGAGCGATTTTACAGGTGCGGAACCTGAGGCATATATATGGCGCGGGGACGCCGTTTGAACGCGAAGCCCTGCGGGATGTGAGTTTTGATGTGCAAGATGGCGAATTTCTGGGCATTATCGGTCATACCGGTTCCGGGAAATCGACGTTGATTCAGCATTTGAACGGCTTATTGCGTCCGACTTCCGGGGAAATTTTGCTGAACGGCAAAAATATATGGGCGGAGCCGAAAAAAATCCGGGATGTAAGATTCAAAGTCGGCTTGGTATTTCAATATCCTGAATATCAATTATTTGAAGAGACTGTTTATAAAGATATTGCGTTCGGTCCGAAAAATATGGGCAAGACCGGCGCGGAACTGGATCGAATGGTGCGGGAAGCGGCGCGATTGACCGGCGTATTGGATGAGCATTTAAATAAATCGCCGTTTGAGTTATCCGGCGGACAAAAACGCCGGGTCGAACCCACGGCGGGATTGGATCCAGCCGGACGTGATAATTTAATGGAAAATATTAAATATTATCATGAAATAAAACGCCGGACGATTTTATTAGTCAGCCACAGTATGGACGAAATCGCCCGGAACGCGGATCGCGTTTTGGTATTGAAATCGGCGGGCGTATTCATGCGGGGGACGCCGCCGGAGGTATTCGCAAGAGGCCCGGAATTATTAAGCGCGGGTTTGGATGTCCCGATGGCGACGAGAATCGCAATCGCTTTGCGACAGCGCGGCGTGCCGGTGGACGCCGGAATTTATACGATAGACGCCTTGGCGCAGTCGCTTGAGAATTTAAAAAATTTAAAAAATTTAAAAATAAACGCGCCGGATAAATCGCCGGAGAGTTTAGAAATAAACGCGGCGGCGGTTTCACGGGAAAAATTAGATTTAAAAGGGGGCGGCGCGTCATGCTGAAAGATATAACGCTTGGACAGTATTTTCCCGGCGATACGGCGGCGCATAATTTCGGCGAAAGGCATATTGACATATGGCATTATGATTTTATGTCTGTTATTATGCGTGAAAATTTCTCAGGTAAAAATAAAAGCGATGATCCGGGGATTAAAGCCCGTTATGGCGATTTTAATATTTACGGCTGTATTAAATTTATTTTTCACGCCCGGCGAGAAAATTTTATGGGAATTTGGATTTTTAAAAATATCGGATATTGGCATACAGACGGCTGTTTTTATGGTACTGCGCATATTATTATTAATCATGGGGACGTTTTTGATGACGTATACGACAAGTCCCATCGCGCTGACGGACGGTCTGGAAAATTTATTGAATTTTTTGAAAAAAATTCACGCGCCGGTACATGAAATGGCAATGATGATGTCTATCGCGCTGAGATTTATCCCGACTTTAATAGAGGAAACAGATAAAATTATGTCGGCGCAAAAGGCGCGGGGCGCGGATATGGAGAGCGGAAATATTATGCAACGCGCTAAAGCCATGATTCCCATTTTAGTGCCGCTGTTTATCAGCGCGTTCCGCCGCGCCGATGAACTGGCGACGGCTATGGAATGCCGCTGTTATCACGGCGGAGAGGGTCGGACAAAATTGCATATATTAAAATACGCCCGCCGGGATTATACGGCGTTGACGCTGGGAATTTGCGTCTGTGTCGGCGTGTTTATTCTGGGAAGATTGAATTTATAATTTTATATAAATAATATAAATAATAAATCGCGTTGGAATCGGGGCGATTGCGTGACGGATGAAAATATAAAAAATATCGCGTCAAAGAGCGAAAATAAGAAATATAAAAAAAATATCGCGTTAAAATTGATGTATCACGGCGGGGCGTATCACGGCTGGCAGGTTCAGAAAAACGCCGTCACAGTCTGCGGGACGATTGAAAAGGCGCTGGCGAAAATCACGGGGGAACCGGCGCGTTTAACCGGCTGCGGACGGACGGACGCGGGCGTCCACGCGGAAAGATATGTCGCTAATTTTCATACGGATTGCGGGATTCCGTTGGAGCGTCTGCCCTTTGCGATTAATACCCATACGCCGGAAGATATTGCTGTTCTTGAGGCTTTGGAAGTCCCGGAGGATTTTAATTCGATTACGTCATGTATTAAAAAAGAATATAGTTATAGAATTTATAATTCCCGGATAAAAAATCCGTTTTATATCAATCGGGCTTATTTTTATCCCAAAAAATTAGATGAAAATTTATTGAATCAGGCGGCGGGGATGTTTGTGGGGACGCATGATTTCAAAGCCGTGCGATCCGTCGGGACGCCGGTGAAAAATACGGTCAGGACGGTATATTATTGTCAGGCGGAACGGCATGGGGATTTATTGGAATTGAAAATATGCGCCAACGGATTTTTATATAACATGGTTCGGGCGATTACGGGGACGATTTTATACGCGGCGGAGGGAAAAATAAAGCCGGAAGATATTCCGGGAATTTTAGAACGCGGAGAGCGTACCGCCGCCGGACCGACGGTCCCGCCCGGCGGATTGTATTTAACAAGATTGTGGTACCCGGACGAGAGATTAAATAATTTTAATTTTATATAATTTTAAAATTTAATAAAATTTAATCGAATTTTAAAAATCACGCGGAAAAATCTGGGATATAATATATTTTAATAATTCATAATATTAAAATAAAATATTTGATTATTTATTTATAAATATTTATAAATAAAATAAATTAAGGATGAGCGGCGCGATGGCGGATGGTGAAAAAAACAGCGGAATAAATAATAATAACGCGAGAAATCAGCGCGGGAAACGGGCGGTTCGGTGGAATTTTCGGAAATCGCGGAATTTTATCGCCCGCCTCGCCGTGATGTTATGGCGCGAACCGGTTTCCCGGTCTGTGATAATTATTTTAATTTTATTGATTTTGACAGCCGCTTTGGGCGCTTATCGTGACGGCACGGGATTTGATGTCATGCGGCGGTTGATTCAATACGGCGGCAAATCGAATAAAGAGCCGTTATTTTCATATGAACAGTCGTCCAATACGCGTTATATGGCGCTTGGCGATTCGCTTGTGATTTTATCGGATACTTCATTGAGATTGTTGGATCAGGACGGCAATATTTTATACGCCGGGGAAACGCGTATGAAAAATCCCGCGCTGTCAGGCGGCGGAAAACGGGTGGCCGCGTATGATATAGGCGGCGCGGAATTATATGTTCTGGATGATTCAGGCGTGATATTGAATTTAACGGCGGACGCGAACGAGCCTTTTTTATCGGCGCGTCTGAATCGAAACGGCTGGCTTACGGTCACGGCGGGAAAACGGGGCTATCAGGGCGCGGCGATGGTGTATAATCATGATTTGAAATTAATTTACGAATATGACGCGTCGTCGCGTCCTCTCGCGGACGCGATTGTCACGGATGATAATAATTATCTGGCGGCTTTGACGCTGGGGCAGTCGGACGGGGATTTTACCAGCGATATAAATTTATATCGCATAGGCGTGGAACAGGAAGTCCCGCAAGCGGAATATGAATATCAAATCCCGGACGCGCTGGCATTGGAATTAAATTTAAAAAATCAATATTTGACCGTTCCGGGCGATACCTGTCTTGCTTGGACGCGTCCCGGCGATGATGATATAATGATATATGATTATCAAGGCGCGTATCTGAGAGAATATAACTTGAATGGGGACGGATTCGCGGTTTTGTTGTTAAATCGCTATCAGTCGGGAAATCTGGGACGCGTGGTGAGCGTAAATCGCGCAGGGGAAGAAATCGGGTCTCTGGATGTCCGGGAAGAAATTCTGGGATTGTCCGCCGCCGGACGTTATATCGCGGTTTTATACGCGGATCGTCTGGAAATTTACAATCAATTCATGCGCCTTTACGCGACATTGCCGGACGCGGACAGTCTGCGCGGCATGATTATGCGTTCAGACGGCTCCGTATTGCTTTTAAGCGCGTCATCGGCCCGCCTGTTCCTGCCCTGAAAGCCGGATTTTTATTTTAATTTTTATTTATTTTATTTATTATTTTATTCACAGAAGATTTACAGGACAGACTTGAAAAACAGTGGACAATCGGCGCGGAAAATGTTATATTAATATTATAAAATATTATAAATTATAAAAAATAAATAAAATAAATAAAACTCAAGGGTTGAGAGAGAAAGGACGAACATAGATGGATACGACCGCGATTGTAAGTTTAGTAGCGCTTTTGATGATTGTTTTATTTACCGCACGCGGCGCGTGGCGCGGATTGTTGCGCACAATCGCCGGTTTTTTAATCATAATTATAGCCTTAATCGGCGCCAGATATATCGCGTCCGCGTATGCCCAGCCCGCGGCGGAACATTTCGCGCCTGTGATTACAGAGGCTATCGCGGGTCAAATGAGTGACGCCGTAAATAACGCGACGGCGGATTTGCCCGCGGAAGTCGCCAATCAGGTCGGCGAGATGACGCAAGACAAGATGAATGAGTATTTGGAAGATACGCCGTTTCAGTCTTTAAATTTCGGAAATTTAATTTCCATGATTCAGGAAGCCGGCGGCGAAAATAAAGTTTTATCCGGAGTTACGGAACAAATCGGGAACGAGCTGGGCAAAATACGCGACTCGTTTGTCGGTTCGGCGTCGGAAGCGATCAGCGTGGCTTTAACCGCGCTTCTGACCCGCGTTATCCACGGGATTTTATACGCCGTGTCGTTCCTGCTGATTTCATTTATATTAAATTTGCTTATGATTTTTATTAATCCGATTATTCAGAATATTCCCGT
>CAJOFP010000138.1:5196-6657 GCA_905233795.1 uncultured Oscillibacter sp.
AAATCCCGCTGGATAAGATTCCGCTTTTCGGTTCGGCTCCGGCGTAAAAATCATTCGCGGGTTTTAAATTATTTTATTTAAATTTATTTAAATTTATTTCGCGGATTTAAATTATATATTTTATGAATTATATGATTATTTTCGCATATATTGTCATGATATTTTGAATATAATAAAATATAATAATATATTATATAATTAAATTTATAATAGCGGCGCGATCTGGAGGGATAGCGATATTATGCAGCCTACACTGTGCACAAGATGTCATAAAAATTTCGCCGTCGTGTTTATTTCCAAATTGGAGGGAGATCGAACGATCAACGAGGGACTTTGTCTGAGTTGCGCCCGGAAAATCGGTCTGCCCCAAGTGGATGAAATGATTAAGCGTTTCGGCATACCGGAAGAGGATATGGATAATTTCGGAAATGAGATGATGCAGGCGTTTGACGGCCCGGAAAATCTGGAAGACCTGACGGACGAGGACGAGGACGAAAATCACGTTCCCGATGAGGAAGAACAGGGAAAAACCGCGACGTTTCCGTTTTTAAACCGGCTTTTTTCCGGCGGCGATACGAACCGTCCGGAGCAGGAGCCGCCCCGGAATAATAATAAAAAAGACGCGAAGAATAAAAATAATAATAATCAAAAAGTAAAGCGAAAATATCTGGAAAGTTATTGCATTTCTCTCACGGATCGGGCGCGGAAAGGCAAATTGGATCCCGTCGTCGGACGCGAGGAAGAAATCGAACGCGTCGTGCAGATTTTAAATCGTCGGCAGAAAAATAACCCGTGTCTGATTGGCGAGCCGGGCGTGGGCAAGACGGCTATCGCCGAGGGACTGGCCCAGCGCATAGCGAAAGGCGACGTGCCGTTTAAACTGCGTGAAAAAGAAGTGTATTTATTAGACCTGACGGCTTTGGTCGCCGGTACGCAGTTCCGGGGACAGTTTGAATCCCGGATGAAAGGCTTAATCGACGAAGTGAAAAAATCCGGCAATGTGATTTTAATGATCGACGAAGTTCACACGCTTGCCGGAGCCGGTGACGCCGAGGGCAGTATGAGCGCGGCGAATATATTAAAACCGGCGCTGTCACGCGGGGAAATTCAGGTCATCGGCGCGACTACTTTTACGGAATATCGCAAGTCGATAGAAAAAGACACGGCGTTGGAACGCCGGTTCCAGCCCGTGACGATTAACGAACCGTCTATGGAAGACTCGATTGCGATTCTTAAGGGCTTGGCGCCTTATTATGAAAAATTCCACGGTGTGAAAATCAGCGAGGGAATTTTAAGACAGGCCGTAATTTTATCTGAAAGATATATCACGGACAGATTTCTGCCGGATAAGGCGATTGATTTAATTGACGAAGCCTGTTCGGATTTGAATCTGAAAGACCCGGATATATCAAGAAGAATGCAGATTCAGCGCGAGTTGGACGATTACGCGAAAGAACGGGC
>CAJOFP010000139.1:0-1351 GCA_905233795.1 uncultured Oscillibacter sp.
TGCCACGATGATGTTTTTTATCGCTTTTATATTTAATTCCAAATCGATTTCAATTTCATCCGAAGGCGCGTCTTTCAGTCTGATTGTGACTGATTTTGTCACGGGGTCTCCATTCGCCGGATCGGTTTCAATCTTATCCGTTACGTCCTTTTCCGTTCCGTCCGAATAAATAGCGCCAACTTCCAATCCGGTTAAATCCAGCGGTTCGCCGTAATCGTAATCCGTCTTGACCGGCGTCGAAACGATTTTCAACTCCACAATGGACGGTTCGGCGACTGTGGGCGTCCGCTCTTCCAGCGCCAGCGCGGAACCGTGCGTCCAGTACGCGTTTCCGTCGCCGCCGAAGCCCCGGTACGTCATCGGCGACAATCGACCCCGCAACGTCCTCATGGTACGGTCTTTGCCGGTTTTCGGGTCGAAGTATGTCAGCCGCGTTTCGGCTGAATCGTACACGGTTTTTAACAATCGGCTGTTTAGAGGCTCTTGCATAGGCATTAACGGGAAAGACACAATCGTTTTAATGCCCAGTTCATCTTCTTTGGTAGAACCGTCCTGCATTAAACCGCCCTGTCCGCCGTCCACAGGTACATATTCCACGCTGTAACCGGCGCGGGTGATGACGCCGAGCGCGGTCAAATCCATGCCGTTTAATATCGCCGTTTTGCCTGTGATTTGATAACTCATATAACTCATACGTCACCACCCCGTTCCGCGTCTGTTGGCTTCTTCCTGTAAATACGGATAAATCGTTCTGACAAGCGTCGTTAATTCCGTTCCCGCCAGATCAACGTGAATCACAATCTGAATCGGCTGTTGATTTTGCGGCGCCGCTCCGGGATACGCGCCGGAAAAGGCGTTGACGGAATCCCGCGCGGCGTTGGATGAGATTGTCCCCTCGATGCCGAACGAATCCGCGTCAAGAGAACGCTGAATGTCAGATACCGTATCCCGCGCCGTGGAGAGCATATCGGGCAGTCCGCGTTCCAGACCGATTTCCCCGCCCTCCAAAACGCGACGGAACACTTTCTCCGACCAATGGGACGGACTGCGTTCATCAAAACCCTCCGGACCGGTAAACTGTTCTTTCGCCTCGTCGGTCTTGACGCCCAGAAAACCGAGAAAACCGTTCCAAAGACCGCTGATTCCCTCTCTAAGACCGTTGACGATGTTTTCGCCTATATGCAGAAAGGCTTCTTTCGCCTTGCCGAATATATCTAAAACATCGTCCCACAAACCGCTGAAAAACTTTGTCCAGCCCGTGAAAACGCCCTGAATCGCTTTCCACGCGCCCTCAAAATCGCCTTTCAGGACGCGTTCCACAGCCTCAAAAATTCCCGCGATAGTATTCCAG
>CAJOFP010000139.1:1478-6802 GCA_905233795.1 uncultured Oscillibacter sp.
ACCGCGTCAATTACCGGCGTAAGCGCGGTGATAATCGCGTTCCAAACATCCGCAAAGAAACCGGCGACGGCGGAAAACACACTTTTGATAAACTCCCACGCGTTGGAAAACGTATTCTTGATATTTTCCCAAATTTTGATAACCGCGTTCCTGAAATCCTCATTTGTATGCCAGAGCGTCACAAGAGCCGCTATAACCCCAGCGATTAATGTTGCGATAAGGACAAACGGATTCGCGTTCATAACGGCGTTCAAAAGCGTTTGCGCGATGGTCTGTCCTTCTGTCGCCTTTGTCAGCGCGGTAATAACGCCGCTGATTGCCGACGCCGCTTTATACGCGATCATGCTTGCCGTGACAGCGGTTAAGACGGTTTCCAGATTCTCAAATATGCCGGACAGAAACGGGATTTTTTCGGCGAGTTTGTCCCCGATAATATCAACCAGTTCCAAAGCGGCGTCCGCGAGAGGTCCAAGCAGTTCCGGGAGAATGCCCGCGATAAAAGTAAAAGCCAGTTCCAAAGCCGCCCGGATGCCGGGTTTCAGCGCTTCTATCAGTTCCGGCAGTTTTTCCTCAATAAACGGCGCGACAGCGATAATAGCGTCGCTGATTCCCGATAAAACCTGTGTGATACGGGGCATGGTATTGTCAAGAGCCGTTTCCGCGCTGTCAATAAAAGTGGAAATCAAAGCGTCCAAATCCACATCGTCACGCGCAAAGCCGACCAGAAGATTCTCCCATGACGCCCGCATTGCCATTGTACTGCCCTGAATGGTCGTCGCCGCCTCTTTCGCGGTGGTTCCCATCAGCTTAAACGCCTCTTCTTCAGTCAAAAGCCCCTGTTGAACGAATTCCGCCGCCTCATCCGCCGATATGCCGGAAATATAAAGACTTGACTGCACCTCATGAATCGCTTTGACAATATCGGAAAACGATGAAATGTCATAATGAACGCCGGACAATTCCTCCGCCTTGTCCAAAAGACGTTCCATTTCCTCTTTTGTGCCGCCATAGCCGAGTTTGAGATTGTCGAGCATGGTATAATTTTGCTTTGCGAAACCGTTATACGCGTTTTGCAAAGACGCCATGTCCGTACCCATTTTATTGGCGTTGTCGGACATATCGACAATGGCAAGATCGGTCAATCTCGCGGCTTCTTCCTGCATTTCCGCCGTGATTGCGACGCTTTCCCCGCCTGATTCCGCCTGTTCTTTCAACAGTTGCTTTTCGGCGTCGTTGCGTTCTTTCAAGGCGTCCAGTTCGGCGCTGTTCGCCTCTTTAATCGCGGTCAGACGGTTTGCCTGTGATTTTTTGAGTTCGTCCAGCTGATCCGCGTTGGCTTCTTTCAGCGCGGACAACTGATCGGACTGTCCTTTTTTGACCGCCGTCAGATGTTCGTCGTTGCTTTCTTTCAACGCGGTCAATTTATCCGACTGTGACTTTTTCAGCGCGGTCAGTTCGTCCGCGTTGGCGTCTTTTATCGCCGTAAGCTGTTCCGATTGCGATTTCTTCAGCGCGGTTAATTCGTCCGCGTTCGATTCTTTCAGGGCGTTTAATTGATCAGACTGTGATTTTTTCAGTTCCGCGAGCTGTTCTTTTTTGGAATCTTTTAACGTGTTCAGTTCGTCTTTTTGCGCCTCTTTCAGCGCGGACAGTTCGTTTTTCTGACTTGTTTTTAAAGCGTCAAGCTCCTCTTTGCCCGCTTCTTTTACGGCTTCCGTTCTCGCGCCGTATTCCTCTTTCGCGGCTTCCTTTTGCGCTTTCGCCTGTTCTTTGATCGCGTTCTGCTGTTCTTTCAAAGCGGCGATTTGGTTCTTGCGTTCCTCTTCCCGCTGTTCCAGCGCCAGTTTTTGTATATAATCATTATATTTCTTTTCCGCTTCCTGACGTTGCTCCGACGTTTTCGCCGCCCGGATCGCTTTTTGCAAATCCGTTTTCTTCTGTTCCTGTTCCGCTTTTTCCCGCGCTTTCCGTTCCGCTTCCGACTGCGCGTTTAACTGATTGATTTGGGCGTCAATAGCCTGTAAGCGTTCGTACTCCTCACGGTCAATCAATTTGAGAGCTTCTTTGTATTCCTCGTCAATCAGCTTTAATTTTTCTTCCGTCGCTTCCTGATACGCTTTGACTTCCGCTTCCTGCGCCGCCTGTACTTCCGACAGTCTTTGAGACTGCGCCTTTTCCAAGGCGGAAATCTCGTCGTCCAGCGTCTTTTCAAACGCGGCGTATTCGGCGTCAAATATTTCTTTCGCCGCGTCATACGCCTGATCCAGCGATTTTTTACGGGCGTTATATTCGTTCTCAAACTCCTCTTTCGCCGCGTCATATCGTTTGTCAAGAGATGTTTTTAAGGCGTTATATTCGTTGTCATACGCCTCTTTCGTCGCGTTGTATTCTTTATCCAGCGACTTTTTCAGCGCGTCGTATTCGGCGTCATACGTTTCTTTCGCCGCGTCATATTGCTTATCCAGAGATTTTTTACGCTCTTTATATTCGCTGTCAAACCCGTCTTTCGCGGCGTCATACTGTTTTTCCAGCGCCTTTTTCTGTTCCTTATACTGTTCGTCCAAGGCTTTTGACATAGCCTCGACTTCTTCTTCCGTAAGCGCGTCGGTGGAACGGGACAGACTTTGAATCATAGACGCGGCGAAACTTGTCGCCGTCTCCATATACTCATTGGCGGACAGTCCCGCCGTTTTATAAGCGTTCGCGGCGTATTCCTGTACCAAATCCGCGCTGTCGCCAAAAAGCGTTTCCACGCCGCCGACAAGCTGTTCATATTCGGCGTAAGCGGTCACGGAATCTTTGACCAGTCCCGCCATCGCTCCCGTGACTTTTTTCACGCCGTCCACGATTAAATTAAAACCGCCGATAATGACCTGACTCGCCAGATTCGCTTTGAGAACGTCAAAAAAATTCGCGGCGCTTTCGCCGCTTTCGTCCATAGAATCCCCGGTCTCCCCGGCTCCCTCCGACAGTTCGTCCATCCCGGACGCTAATTCCCGGATTTGCTATTCCAGCAACCCCGCTTCTTTTTCCGCTTTGGACAGTTCATTCGCCAGCCGCCGCGTCTCTTCCGACGCCGCGCCGTTTTCTTTCGCGGATTTGTTAAATTCCTGTGTGAGTTCCCGGACGCGCTTATTTGTTTCATTATACTGCGTCGCCAGCACGGAGATTTTATTTTTCAGCGTGTCGGACTGTTCGGCGGCGTCCTGAACCCCTTTGTCATATTGGCTTGTGTCGATTCCGATTTTCGCGTACAGTTCCAGCAGATTCAAGATACCACCACCAATCCGGCGCGGCGTATCACATCCGCCGCGATTTCGTCCCCGGTACGGGTATCCCGCGCCGGTTGTTTCGTCTGATATACGCGTGTCATATCCGCCCAGCGTTCAACTTCGCCCGCGTATTGCCTGCCCATAGCCAAAACGCGCAGACAGTCCGTCAGATAGACCCGGAAAAGCCGCTCTTCCGCCTGTTCATGTATCAGGACGGGGATTGCGGCGACGATTCCTCTCGCGGAGAGGTTTCCGGGACAGGCGCAGACGGCGCGGATTGTTTTTTCTTTTCCGGCGGCATAAACGATGATAAAAAATCAATCAAATCCTCATCGTCACGGAGTTCCGCGATCTGTTGGAACGTCACTTTAACAGGCTGTTCCTCAATGGTTTTCACATCCGTTCCGTTTATCGCCGCCAGAATGCTAAACAATTCTTTGCGGTGATTTTTCAGCATACCGGAAATAAATTCGCTGTATTTGCCCAGTATCAGCGCCTTTACGCCGCGCTTGTTCATACCATTGAAGTCCATTACTTTTCCAATGGTATCAATCAGCGCGGTATCGCTTGTAATCTTAGCCGCGCCGGACGCGACCTGAATCAATACGTCGGCGGCGCGTCCGGTCGGTAATTCCGAAAGTTTTCGGTTCCCGCTTTGACGTAGATTTCAAACGGAACGTCGTCAATATCGTTCAGATCGTAATGCCCGTGAAATTCAAAAGCGAACTGACCTTTGCCGTCTTTCGTGGTGGTCCATTGAAATCCGGACGTGTTCAGCGCGTTCTTGATACGCACGGCGACAAATCCCGCCGCGCTTCCCGCCGTACTGTCCGTTTTGTTTTTGTCCGAATAATCGCCGACAATCCATATATCCGTGAAATCCGCGTCTTTTAACTGATTCGACGGGACAATCCGCGCCGCGTTCGCACTGTCAATATCCGCCGCCCCGACAAGCTGTTTTGTCCGCGCCGTATTGATAGACAGAAACGTCCCGGACGCCGTGGGATCGTAACCCGTCAGCCGCTTTAACTGTTTCGTGTTCGCGGGACAGTTGTCCACGTCCGCGCCGATGTCCTCATATGCCGGATTGGAGTTAAATGTGAAACCTCCCGTGGTCGCGCCCATAATTGCGCTCTGATTCAGCGTTCCCGTCGCGGGATTGAACTCGCTCAGCATTACTCCCGCATTCATCTGTAATTTCTGAAACGTGTCAGCCGCTACTTGCGTAAATTCCATTTCTTTTCAGTCCTTTCGTCACGGGGATAACTTTTCCTCCGTGATATTGATATACCGCCGCTTGATATTCGACGAATACAAGGGAACCGGCTGTGAAAAGGGCGTTCCGCGTTTCAGCCAGAACGCCCCGCCGTCATAGTGAACAATCGCGCCGCCGTCGCCCAGTTTTTCATATAACGCTCTCGCCGCCGCGTTCGGAACCGCCTCGCCGACGTTCGGCGGAAACCACAGATTGACGGTCAGCGACACTTCTTCTCCAAACCCCGCGTCGGGATTGGTATAAGTCAGATACGGAAGCGCGGCGTCCTCCGAATCGCCGTTGGCTTTGGACGGCACGGACGTTTCGGGATACGCCGTCACGCCGGAAATCGCGTTATTAAAAAACTCATACAGCGCGGCGTCTTTCGTCATAATACATTACTCCCAAAAAATTACTCTTCCGGCGCGTTTTCTAAAATTTCGCGGATTATCCCGGCGTTCGCCTCTATCGTGTCCATCATTATATCCAGCGCGATATTTCCCGCCATTTGGATTTTATCAGCGATAGTGGATTTATAGTACGCGTCGATAGTCCGTCCGTTCGGTAAAATCCCGATAATTCCTATCGACGCGGGTTTATGCTTTAAAATATGCTTTACAGAATCTTCTAAAAAATCGCCGTATTCGCCAAAATCCGGCGTTTGTTCGTCAATATCCTTTTCATCACGCATATTATTTATTTTCCCGCAGATCGGCGGTGCAAAAATTCACGGACGGGTCAACGTCAAACAAATCCCGCGCCGCGTCCTCGAACAGAGCGTTGAAATTGCCCTGATA
>CAJOFP010000140.1 GCA_905233795.1 uncultured Oscillibacter sp.
ATTTAATAGAAATGATGTTGGCGGGGGCGTCGGCTGTGGAGATCGGGTCGGCGAATTTAGTAAATCCGTATGTCTGTAAAAATATAATTGACAGTCTGCCGGAGATTTGTAATCGAATGGGCGTTGCGCGGATCAGGGATTTAACAGGCGCGGCGCATGGGTAAAATATAAAAATAAAAACGGGCGCGGCGTTTGGCGTTTGGATAAGAATGAATAAAATAGATAAAAATGGGTAAAGATAAATAGAAAAGGGCGTGACGGGATATGAATAATATAAAAAATATAAATCAAAAAGATGTGATTATCGCGCTGGATTTTCCGGGGAAAGCGGATGTATTAAACTTTCTGGATTGTTTTCCGGCGGATGAACGGCTTTTTGTAAAAATCGGCATGGAGCTTTTTTACGCTGAGGGGCCGGAGATTATAAATTTAATCCGGCGGCGTGGGCATTCGATATTTTTAGATTTAAAATTACATGATATTCCCAATACGGTGAAAAAAACGATGGCTGTTTTATCGGGCTTGGATGTGGACATGGTAAATCTGCACGCGTCCGGGGGTTCGGCGATGATGCGGGCGGCGCTGGACGGCTTCACGCGTCCGGACGGGACAAGAGCGCTGATTATCGCCGTGACGCAGTTGACCAGTACAGATGGGGATATGCTGAAAAATGAATTGTTAATTGAAAAGAATATGACGGAAACGGTGTTAAAATACGCGGAAAACGCGGCGCGTTCGGGATTGGACGGCGTTGTCTGTTCGCCGCTGGAGGCTATGGATATAAAAAAAGCGTTGGGAGATAAATTTTTAACTGTTACGCCGGGGATTCGTTTCGCGTCGGATGATACGAAAGATGATCAAAAGAGAATCATGACGCCGAAACGGGCGGCTGTTTCGGGCTGTGATTATATCGTCGTCGGACGGCCTGTCACACAGGCGGCGGAGCCTTTAAAAGCATATCGACAGTGCCGTATGGATTTTATGGGATATTAATTGATTTATTTTAAATTTATATTTTATTATTTATATTTAAAAATTATTTGTTATTAAATAATTGAGAATAGATAAATATAGAAAAGAATAGAGAAAGACAGAGAAAAAGGCGGGATTGCGTTTCATGACGGCGGCGGATAAGCGGGATGAGGGTATCGACGCCCTGAGAATTTTATGTATGATTATGATCCCGATTTTGCATATTTTAGGTCACGGCGGGATTTTATATTCAGCTGAGCCGATGTCTTTGAGATATGAATTGGCATGGCTTTTAGAATCGGCGGCGTTTTGTTCGACAAATTGTTACGCGCTGATTTCCGGTTATGTAAGCTACGGGAAACGGCATAAATACGCGAATATTATATATTTAAATTTTCAGGTTTTATTTTATACTGTAATTACAACGGGCGTTTTTTATATATTTATGCCGGAAGTCGTCGGAAAACGAGTGATTTTACAGGCGTTATTTCCGTTCGCGTTCCCGGTTTATTGGTATTATAACGCGTATTTCTGTATGTTTTTTTTCATGCCGTTTATGAATTATTTATTGGAGCGTCTGGATCGTCCGGCTTTGCGGGGATTGATATTCAGTATTATAGCGATTTATTCTGTCATACCGACGCTGTCTTTTTCGGACCCCGGAAGCGCGTTAAACGGTAACAGCGCGTTATGGCTGGGATTGTTATATTTCATCGGCGGGTATATTAAAAAATATAAAGAATATGAGAGAGAATATAAATATAAAAGAATTGAAAATATTTTAATCTGGTTATCTTGCGTTATATTGGCATGGGCCGGGAAATATATATGCGAACGGTTTTTTAATATTTATTACGGCTATGATCAAGTTGATTTTTATATAATTAATAATACGTCGCCGTTGATTCTCGGCGCGGCGGTCTGTTTATTAAACGCTTTTTCGGGATTGAAATTGCCGTGGATTTTAAAAAAATTTACGCGCTTTTTCGCGCCTTTGTCATTCGGGGTGTATTTATTTCACTGTGAGCCGTTAATATGGAATCATGTGCTGTTTTTATCGGCGTTACGATTTTTAGATGATTCAATCGGCGTTATGTTATTAAAAGTAATTGTTACGGCGTTGGGAATCTGGTTTGTCGGTTCCCTCGCGGACTGGATACGGAGTTGTTTATTTAATTTATTGCATATCCGGCGTCTTTGCGTGAATCTGGAAGAGAAAATCGGACGGCGATTGAAAGTAATATTATATAAATAATATATTTATAATAATTTTATGATAATTTTATCAGAAAGGGGCGCGGAGAAGTGATGGATAATAAAACGCGTGAAAGAGCCGTCGCAAAAGATTTATTGTCGATAGGCGCGGTGTTTTTACGTCCTGAAGAGCCTTTTATATGGGCGTCGGGGATTAAAAGCCCGATTTATTGCGATAATAGATTGATTTTGACGGCGCCGGAAATTCGTGATGAAATCGAGAAAAATTTGGCGGATTTGATCCGGGAATATTATCCGGGCGTCGAGATTTTAATGGGTACAGCCACAGCGGGGATCGCCCACGCGGCGATTGCGGGTTATTTGTTAAATCTGCCGATGGGCTATGTCAGAACCGGCGCGAAAGATCACGGGAGGAAAAATAAAATCGAGGGAAAATTAAAGCCCGGACAGCGCGTTGTGATTATAGAAGATTTAATCTCAACGGGCGGAAGCTGTATCGCGGCGGCGGATGAATTGCGGGAAGCGGGCGCGGATGTTCTGGGCGTCGCGTCGCTGTTTACTTATGATTTAAAAGACGGCTTGGAACGTCTGGACGCGGCGAATCTGGGGAAGAGGGAAAAATTAAACCGGAAGATATAACGCGTTTAAAAATTTTCCAGTCAAATCCGCGTGACGAAAGCTGGATTTTATAATAATTATTATAATTTATAATTTAATTTATATCACGGGATTTTAGTTTTATAATATTTATAAATAATTTGATAATAATAAAAATTTTATAATAAAAAGGGGCGCGTTATGCCGAGGCATTTGATTGATATTACGGATTTAAGCGTACAGGAAATTGATAAATTAATCACGACGGCGGATGATATTGAAAAAAATCCCGAAAAATATCGGGATATTTGTAAATATAAGCAATTAGCGACGCTGTTTTTTGAGCCGTCCACAAGAACGCGATTGTCGTTTGAATCGGCGATGTTATCTTTGGGGGGAAAAGTTCTGGGCTTCGCGTCGGCGGATTCCAGTTCGGCGATGAAAGGCGAAACGGTCGGCGATACGATACGGACAGTCAGCTGTTACGCGGATATAATCGCCATGAGACATCCGAAAGAGGGCGCGCCTTACGCCGCGTCCCAAGTCGCGGAAATTCCCGTGATTAACGCCGGGGACGGAGGTCATCATCACCCGACGCAGACATTGACGGATTTATTTACTATCTATCGGGAAAAAGGACGTTTAAACGGCTATACGATTGGATTTTGCGGCGATTTAAAATTCGGTCGGACCGTGCATTCGCTGATTAACGCGTTATCGCGTTACCCGGATATAAAATATGTTTTAATTTCGCCGTTGGAATTGAAACTGCCGAGATATGTCAAAGAAACGGCGTTTAAATCCCGCGGAATCGCGTATGCACAGACGACGGATTTAGAATCCGTCATTCCGGGACTGGATATATTATATATGACCAGAGTGCAGAGAGAGCGGTTTTTTAACGAGGAAGATTATATCAGATTAAAAGACAGTTATATTTTAACGCCGCAAAAACTCGCGGACGCTAAGACGGATTTGTCTGTTTTACATCCGTTGCCGCGTGTAAATGAAATCGCCGTGACGGTGGACAAAGACCCCCGCGCCGCCTATTGGCGTCAGGTGAAACACGGGAAATATATCCGTATGGCGCTGATTTTGTTTTTACTGGATATGATATAAATTATGGGGGATTTTTATGAATATAGACAGCATACGGAACGGCGTGGTCTTGGATCATATCAAGGCCGGAAAAAGTATGGAGATTTATTATAATTTAAAATTAAACGAGCTGGATTGTTCCGTGGCGATTATTCAAAACGCCCGCAGTATGCGGATGGGCAAGAAAGATATTATCAAAATCGACACGCCGATGGAGCCGAATCTGGACGTATTGGGTTATCTGGACGCGAATATTACGGTAAATATAATCCGGGACGGCGTTTTGATAGAGAAAAAACACCCGGAGCCGCCGAAAAAATTAATTAACGTGGTACGGTGTCGGAATCCGCGCTGTATCACGGTAACCGAAGAACAGCTTGACGCGATATTTTTATTGAACGCGTCCGGGGCGTATCGTTGCGCGTATTGCGATACGGCGATTGATCGAAAGGGATAAAAAAAGATTATTAAGAAAAGGGATAAAATAATAAAAATATGTTTCAGGTATTGAAAAAAGAGGGACGGGCGCGGCGCGGCGTGTTTTCATGCGCGCACGGTAAGACGGTACAGACGCCGGTTTTCATGAACGTCGGGACGCAGGCGGCGATTAAAGGCGGCGTATCGGCTTGGGATTTGGAAAATGTAAATTGTCAAATCGCGCTGGCGAATACTTATCATTTGCATTTGCGTCCGGGCGATGAGTTAATATATAAATTGGGCGGATTGCATAAGTTTATGCGTTGGGACGGGCCGATTTTAACGGATTCCGGCGGATTTCAAGTGTTTTCACTCGCGTCGCCGAAAAATATAAAAGAAGAAGGCGTCAAATTCGCGTCGCATATCGACGGGCATATTGTTTTTATCGGGCCTGAAGAGTCGATGAGAATACAGGCGAATTTGGGCAGCGATATTGCGATGGCGTTTGACGAGTGTGTGAAAAATCCCGCGCCGTATGAGTACGCGGAAGCAAGCTGTGAACGGACTTTTCGATGGTTGGAACGGTGTAAGATTGAACATGAAAGATTAAAAAATTTAGATACTTGTTTAAATCCGGGGCAAATGTTATTCGGGATTAATCAGGGGTCTGTATTTGATGATTTAAGAATCCGGCATATGAAAAAAATAGCGGAATTAAATTGCGACGGTTACGCGATAGGCGGCTTAGCGGTCGGGGAACCGGCTGAAGTCATGTATCATGTAATCGAACAAGTAGAGCCGTATATGCCGGAGGACAAGCCAAGATATTTAATGGGCGTCGGGACGCCGGTGAATATTTTGGAAGCCGTCAGCCGGGGGATTGATTTTTTTGATTGCGTTATGCCGTCCCGCAACGGACGCCACGGAAAATTGTTCACTTGGGACGGGACAATTAATATTTTAAACGAAAAACACGCGGATGATGAAAGTCCAATCAGTGATAAATGCGGCTGTCCGGTGTGTCAACGCTATTCGCGGGCGTATCTGCGGCATTTATTCAAGGCCGATGAAGTATTGGCGTTAAGATTCGCCGTGTTGCATAATTTATATTTTTATAATGATCTGATGTCAAAAATCCGTCAGGCGCTGGACGACGGGAATTTTGACGCGTTTTATCATGAGATGATTATAAAACTGGCGCGAAGAATATAATAAAAAAATTAAGCCGCGTTCCCGCATATAAATTATAAAATGATAATAATATTTAATAATTTTATAATTTATATATTTTAATCAAAAGGGAGCGCGGATATTATATGCCTGTATGGACGCGGAGCTTGATTTTTACCGGATTTGGCGTGATTCTGGGATTGTGTTTGATATTTTCGCCGCCTGTGCGGCAAATCGCGGGGATTCGTCCCGTATTCGCGGCGGAAGAGGATCGCCCGCCCGTGATTGTGATTGATCCCGGACACGGCGGGGAGGACGGCGGCGCGGTCTCGCCGGAGGGGATTGAGGAAAGCGGGATAAATCTTGCCGTTTCCCAGAAAATCCGGGATTTGTTGATTTTCATGGGGATTGAAAATGTCATGACCCGCACGGAAGATGTATCTATTGGCGATATGTCGCTGAATACGGTGAAAAAACGCAAGGCGTCGGATATTCGCAAACGGGTGGAAATCGTGAATGGAATTGAAAACGCGGTTTTAATCAGCGTTCATCAGAACAGTCTGCCGGAATCGCCCGTGACGCATGGGGCGCAGGTATTCTGGAACGCGCAAGGCGAAAATCTTGCTGATTTGATACAGGACGCGTTGAATCAAAAAATCAACGCCGGAAATGTCAAAAAATCGCGCCGGATTGATTCCAGTATTTATCTCATGTCCCACGCCAACGCGCCGGCGGCTTTGGTCGAATGCGGATTTCTATCCAATTTCGCCGAAACGATGAAATTAAAAGAAGCGAATTATCAAAAAGAAATCGCGCTGGCCGTCACAGCCGGAATTTTAAATTATATTTCCGGCGAAAAAAATTAAATAAAAAATAAATATTATATTTTATTATTTTAAAATAAATTGCCAAAATAAGAAAAAAGCGCTTGCAATTTAAATTTCAATCTGTTAATATAAAAATACAGCGAACGCCAAGCGGCGGACGCTGTCAAAAACAAAATAAGCG
>CAJOFP010000141.1 GCA_905233795.1 uncultured Oscillibacter sp.
CGTATTTGATATAATCCGTGCGCACCAGCGGCGTCACGCGCTTTAAATTATAAATTTCCAGCACCTGTAATTCCGCCGTCGCTTTCCAGCCCACCGCGATTTCCATCGCGCCGTCGTTGTCCAAATCCACATACGCCACGGAATAAATCGACGCGCCCGCGCTCTCGATTTTTTTCAATAATCTATAATGCTCGCCGTCATTCTCGGACGTGTAAATATATAATTTTAAAGGCTTTTCGTCGCCGGGATTGCGCAAACAGGCTATGGCTTCCTCATAACCGTCGCCGTCCAGATCGGCCAGCTGTACGGACTGAATATTCGAGCCCGACTGCGGCGCGGCGTATTCCGCGCCGTTGTCCAATAATTGATTTAAAAGCGCGCTTAACTCCGTATATTTGGCGGGCAGTCTGGGAATGGCGTACAAATCCTGCGGATTAAGCGTAAAACTCGGCGCGCCGTCACAGCCGGATAATATCAGCGCCGCGCCAATCGCGCAGATTATCATTAAAATATTTCGCGTTTTATCTTTTTCCCGCGTCCCGCGGTTTGCCGTCCGTCCCGCCGCCGTCATAAAATTTACGCGCCCTTTCTTTTAAAATATTTTAAAATATAAAAATATAAATATTAAATAAATATTAAAATTATATTATTAAATTTATAAAATTTATCCCGCGATGGCGTTTTTTAATTCGCTTACGCTCGCCAGATGATTGACCCCAATCGCGTATAACCATGAATCCGTGTTATCCGGCGCGATATTTTTCGCGTTATCAAACGCGGCGGGATTGGTGATTCTCGTCAATACGCCCCTGTAAATCTTCGACGCCCGACAGCGTGAAATCCCGTAACCGCCTTTCAACATCGTCCCGGAGCCGTTCGACGACCAATAATAAACCCAATCGTCACGCGTGTTATTATTATAACTTTCCACGCGTCCCAGATAAATCACCATGTGACCGGATTCCGCTCTTTTGGGCGTCGCCGCGTCATAGCCGATATAATTATTCCAGAAAATTTTCAAAAAATCGCCCGGTTTCGCCCGATCCCAGTCCGCCCAGTATTGCGATATATTATTATATTCGCTTTTCGCGCCGATATAAATATTTTCGCCCGCGCCCAGCTGCGCGCATAAAACCGCCATGCCGGGCCCGTTGGCGTTGGCGCGTCCCCAACATCCCATGCCGTCATCCTGATACGGCCATAAAGCGTCCTCGTCGCGCCGGACATACGGGTTTAAATTCGCCCACGCTTCCTGTGAAATCGCTTTTAAATTTAAATTATTTTTTAAATTATTATTTAAATTCTCGTCATCCCAATCGCGCAGGGCTTTTAATAAAATCAAATAACACGCCTCCGAACAGAAAGAGGGCCGCGCCGCCGCTAAATTTATATCTACTTCGCCATTACTCACATTCACAGCCGCGTCAATGCCGTCCCATACGGATTGATTAAAAATCGCGCTTTTCGTTTTCGCCGTGTCATAACCGCCCAGCGGTTCCACCGTCAAAATCGCTTTGAATATATCCTCAATAAATTCATCGTCCGGCTTGACCGGTACGTTTACCGCCTTTACAGGCGCGCAAAACGCGAATAAATTTATAAAAATACAGCACGCCGCGCAAAACGCCGCGATTTTATTGAATTTTTTATTTTTATTATTTTCCATATTTTTTAAATTTCCCTGAATTTATTATTTATATTATACGCTTTTCGCGTTACACTTGATTTATAATTTATTTATAATTTATATTATATTTTATTTATATTTTCATCATTTATTTATCTTTATTATCATTTACATTCCACTTTCGGACAAATCCCGTTCGATGATTTTAATGGATTCTATAACCGGCTGTTCTTCCGCCGGGATTGTGCCGTTATCGTCAATCGGTTTCGCTTTCGCCGCGATTTCGTCCACGACTTCCATCCCTGATAATACATAGCCGAAAGCCGCGTAATTATTATCTAAAAATTCGCTGTCTTTCTGTACGATAAAAAACTGTGAACTCGCGCTGTTATAATCATACGCGCCCCGCGCCATGGAAATCACGCCCCGGACATGGGAAATCGGATTCATAAAGCCGTTGGCGGCGAACTCGCCTTTAATCGTCTTACCCGATCCGCCCGTGCCGTTGCCGTCGGGATCGCCGCCCTGAATCATGAAACCGTCCATAATGCGGTGAAACGTCAGGCCGTCATAAAATCCGGCGTTCGCCAGCGTGATAAAATTATCAACCGTTTCCGGCGCGGCGTCGTGATCCAGCGCGACTTCAATTACGCCGTAATCTTCCACCGTAATCACGGCGTTATACGCGCCGTCCGCCGTGTTGACAATCTCCGCGCCGTTTTTGATTTCATTCGACGTTTCCGCGCTTGTATTTTTATCCGGCGTTTTCCGTGTCGAAAGCGCCAGAATCGCAAATACGCACAATCCCACGCAGAGCGCGACGATTAGATTTAAATTACCGCGCTTTCCGGCTTGATTCATATTTCCCGCTTTCGCCCGCGCTTCCATTGACGCCGATGTCTTTTGCCTTTTCGATCCGCCTTTTCTTTTCGATCCCATTATTTTTTTCTCCCTTTCAAAATTTTATATTTATTTTTATTATATAATTATATAATTTTTATATATTATTCTCAAATTCTTCCCGCGCCTCGCGCAGGATTCTTTTATCTGATTTTGTAATCAATTTCGACTCGTCGAATTTGGCGAACAAATCGGGACGGCGGCGCATGGTGCGTTTATAGCTTTCTTTCAATCGCCATTCGTCCACTTTGGCGTGATGGCCGGATAATAATACAGCCGGGACTTCCCGATCATGCCAGACCGCCGGGCGCGAATACTGGGGATATTCTAACAGGCCGTTCCAATGCGATTCGTTTTCATAACATTCCGAATCCGGCAGGACGCCCGGAATTAATCTGCATACGGCGTCTGTAACCGCCGCCGCCGCGATTTCCCCGCCGGTCAATACATAATCGCCTATAGAGATTTCCTCGTCCACGCATTCTTCCAGAAATCTCTCGTCCACGCCCTCATAATGGCCGCAAATTAATATAATATGCTCCCATTCCCGCGCCAGTTCTTTTGCGATTTCCTGATTGAATACGCGTCCGCACGGGGACAGATAAATCGTCCGTCCCGGCCCGTAAGTTTTGATTACATACTCCCAACAGCGATATAACGGGTCCGCCTGCATAATCGCGCCGCGTCCGCCGCCGTATGGATAATCATCCACTTGCATTTGCTTATTGGTCGTGAAATCCCGTATCTGATGGGAACGCGTTTCAATCAACCCTTTGGCTTCGGCGCGTCCCAATATGCTGACATGCAATATCGCGTCCACGGATTCCGGGAACAGCGTCAAAATATCAAATCTGATTTTACTGTCCATGATAATTTTTTTCACGCCTTTTTAATTAAAAAACTAAAAAACTATTAAAATATAATATTAAAATATTTTAAAAAAATATTTTTAAAAATATTCCCGGCGCGTTTCACTCATCGACGGCCAATCCGTCCCATACGCGGATGTCCATCCGGTTTTGATTTAAATCCACGGACAAAATAAACGCGTCGCGGACGGCGGGGACAAGATATAATTTTTCGCCTTTTATCGTGTAAACTTTTCCGGCGGGATACGGATTGATTTCCGTAATTTTACCCAAAAATTCGCCGGTTTCGCCGTTATAGACCTGTATATTGATTAATTCCTCGTCAAAAAACTCACCGTTCGGACGGGGAATCGCGTCAGGCTCGCAATATAATATTTTGCCTTTTAAATTCAACGCCGCGTCCATCGTATTGATACCCGGCAATTTAATTAATAAAAAATTCTTGTGGATTCTCATTGATTCCGGGATGATTTCTTGATTATCTAAATAAAACGCGGGGATAAATTTAAATTATTTCTATCACGCGGCGAAACCCGGATTTCCCCGCGTATGCCGTGCGCGTTGACGATTTTTCCAACGGAAATTTTTTCCAGTCTCAATTTATACGACCCCCTGTTTTTCCCGATTCTCACGGATAAATATATTATAGCGCTTTTTTCAGGAAAAACAAGATTGAGAAAATATTGAAAAAATATGGATATAGCGCGGGAAAATGGATTTGTATTTTCGCGCCGTCTTGACAGAAAAAACAAAAATGAATATAATATATAGATTGTATATAGATTATAAATCGCGGGATGAAATGGATATAAATATGAAAATCAGCGGAAATCGGGATGGAAATATGAAAAATAATAAAATTATTAAAATATTTAAAATAATAAAAATATAAAAGGGGGTGTTTGTAATGGAAGAACGGAAACGCCGTCGGCGCGGCAGTCCCTTGCGGACTATAGGCCGGATCATCGGGAGAATTTTTTTCACGCTTTTTACGCTGTGTCTGGTGGGCGTGTGTACGGGCGGGATTTTCGCCGCTATTTTCTGGGCTTGGATTCAAAGCGAATTGATCCCCGTCGTACAGGTCAACGCGGATGATTACGTCATGAATCA
>CAJOFP010000142.1 GCA_905233795.1 uncultured Oscillibacter sp.
GCCGGGGATCAGCCGGAGGCGATTGAAAATCTTGTCACAGGGATTCAAAGCGGATTGAAAGAACAGGTTTTATTAGGCGTCACGGGTTCCGGTAAAACTTTCACGATGGCGAAAGTGATCGAAGCCGTACAGCGTCCGACGCTGGTATTGGCGCATAATAAGACGCTTGCCGCGCAGTTGTGCGCCGAATTTAAAGAATTTTTCCCGAATAACGCCGTCGAATATTTCGTGTCGTATTATGATTATTATCAGCCGGAGGCATATATTCCCCATACGGATACTTATATTGCAAAAGACGTGGCGATTAATGACGAAATAGATAGATTGCGATTGTCCGCGACGTGTTCTCTGTTGGAACGCCGTGACGTAATTGTCGTTTCGTCCGTGTCGTGCATTTACGGTCTGGGCGAGCCGGACGACTTCGCCGGTCTGGTTATTTCGATACGAAAAGGCATGGAGTTCAATCGTGACGAATTGTTAAGGCGTCTGGTTGAAAATCGCTATGAACGAAACGATATAGCGTTTGAGCGAAATCGCTTTCGGGTGCGCGGCGATACGGTGGAGATTTATCCGGCGTATTATAAAGATCACGCGATCAGGATTGAGTTTTTCGGCGATGAAATAGACAAAATCAGCGATTTTCACCCGCTTACGGGGATTGTCAATCGCAATTTAAGTCATGTGGCGATTTATCCGGCGAGTCACTATGTGACGACGAAACCCAAAATGGACAAGGCGATTGAACAAATACGGCGCGAACTGGAAGAACGCGTGAATTATTTCACGGAACGCGGTCAATTAGTCGAAGCGCAAAGAATACGGCAACGCACGGAATATGACATGGAAATGATGCGCGAAACGGGTTATTGCGCCGGTATTGAGAATTATTCGCGGATTATATCCGAACGGGAGCCGGGTTCCGCGCCTATGACGTTAATCGATTTTTTCCCGAAAGATTTTTTGTTATTTATCGACGAAAGTCATGTGACGCTGCCGCAAATCCGGGCGATGTATAACGGCGATCATATCAGAAAAGGTAGTTTAATTGATTACGGAGAGGAATTTGAAGCCCGTATCGGACAGGCGATTTTTGTCTCAGCCACGCCGGGACCGTATGAACGGGAACGCGCCGATCAGATCGTTGAACAGTTAATCCGTCCGACCGGATTGTTAGACCCGCGTGTGGAAGTCCGACCCGTTACGGGGCAGATTGATGATTTAATCCACGAGATTCAAATCCGCGCCGAAAAGTCAGAACGCGTTTTAATCACGACGCTGACAAAGAAAATGGCGGAGGATTTGACGGAATATTTACGCAACGCCGGAATTAAAGTAAGATATATGCACGCGGATGTAAAAACGATAGAGCGTATGGAGATTATACGGGATTTACGGCTTGGCGAATTTGACGTTTTAGTCGGCATTAATCTCTTACGGGAGGGACTGGATTTGCCGGAAGTCAGCATGGTCGCCGTGCTGGACGCCGATCAGGAGGGTTTTTTGCGCTCGGAAACGTCTTTAATTCAAACAATGGGACGCGCCGCCCGGAACGCCGACGGACTTGTGATTTTATACGCCGATCAGGTCACGCCGTCCATGCGGGCTCCGGATGTCAGAGACGTCTTTATTAAACGTACCCAGATTATCAAGAGCGTTCGTGAAATACTGGAAATCTCAACGGAATCTGAAGAAAATACAATCCGGGGACGCCGCAAGCGTAAATTAAATCAACAGGAACGCGCCGCCGAAATCGCCAAATTAGAAAAAGCCATGAAAGAAGCCAGTAAAATGCTGGAGTTTGAATACGCCGCCGTTTTACGGGATCGTATTATCGAATTACGCGCAAACGATTCTTGAAATAAATAAAATAAAATTCGCCGCTGAGAAATATTAAAACAGCCGCCTTTTGAATTTTAGAGGCGGCTGTTTTATATAATAAATATAAACGCGGAAAGGAAAGGTCGGAAAAATGTCATGAATATGTCAGGAAAAGAAGCGGCGGTATATTTACGAAAAAGCCGCGCCGAGGACGGACAGGATACGGACGCGATATTAAAGCGTCATCGTGAAACGCTGACGGAGTACGCCGCCGCGCGCGGGATATATATTATAGAAATATATCCTGAAGTGGCGAGCGGTGAAAGCCTGTACGCCCGTCCCCAGATGTTAAGATTATTAGAGGACGTGGAAGCCGGAAAATACGATTGCGTATTGTGTATGGATATGGATAGACTTTCACGCGGCAGTATGCGGGATCAGGGGATTGTGCTGGAAGCGTTCAAAAATTCCGGGACGCTGATTGTCACGCCGGAAAAAATTTATGATTTATCGCGGGAAATTGATGAGGAATACGCGGAATTAAAAACTTTTATGGCGCGTCGGGAATATAAAATTATTCAAAAAAGATTAATGCGGGGGAAACGCGCCGCCGTCAGTGAGGGATGTTATATCGTTGTCGCGCCGTATGGGTATAAAAATATCACCGTCAACCGGAAACCCACGCTGGAAATTTACGAGCCGGAAGCGAAATTCGTCCGTTTGGCGTTTGAATGGTACAGTCAGGGGATCGGTTGTAATCATATTGCCGTTCGCCTGAACGCGATGGGCGCGAGATCGCGTCGTTCCGGCGTGTTTACCCGGACAACGATTTTAAAAATGATTAAAAACCCGGTTTATATCGGCAAAGTTGTCTGGAATCGAGAACAGTGGACAATGCGGGGCGCGAAGGGGAATGATAAATATATCGTTAAAATCAGACCGGAGAATGAATGGATTACAGCGGACGGATTACACCCGCCCATTGTAGAGCGGGAAGTATTTGAAAAATGTCAAAGCATTTTAAAGGGCAGATATAAGCCGCCTACACACGACGGAAGTGTGAAAACGTCGCTGATCGGCTTGGCGCGTTGTACAAAGTGCGGTGGGCGTATGCAGAGGCAGACTAAGAAAGGTATGTCTTATTTATTATGTATAACGCCGGGATGTTGCGCCGCCGCGCGGTACGCTCTTGTTGAGAATCGTGTGATTGATATTTTAAGCGACATGTTAGAGCAGTTGAATATAAAGCCGACCGCTCATAATGATACGGCTGTAATGGACGCGGAAAAGCGTCTGCGATTGATTCAGGACGCTTTATCGGCGGAAGAACGAAAAAAAACGAAACTTTATGAATTTCTGGAAGAGGGGATATACGGCAAAGCGGATTTTACGGAGCGTATGAACGCGTTGAAGAGTAAAATCGCCGCGTTGGAACGAGAGAAAAACAGCGCGGGTAAAGAACTGGAATCTTTATCAAATCAGGATGTGAATAAACAGGCGGAAACTTTACGAAAAGTCTTGGATAGATACTGGGCGTCTGACGCGGCGGGACGGAACGCGCTCTTGCATGAGATTATCAATACAATCTGGTATACGAAAGAGAAAAAAACAAAGCCTTCTGAATTTGATTTGCGAATCATCCTGAAAGGAATTTAATTTTATATCAAATTCTTCTAAACCGTTCATTGTTTCCCTTGCAAAGACTGTGGCGGACAGGGATTGGACGCCGCGGAAGACCCGTGCAGTATTTTCCGCAATATTGAGTTCCCCGTAAGCGAGTTTTTCCCGCCCAATGCCCTGCGCCGGAACGGACGCGTGGAAAACGCCCGTTGCGACGTTCATTGTGAATGTTAAATAAATAATATAAAATAATAATATCAATTCACAGCGCGATTATAAAATAAATACGCGGGCGGATGGTTTTATAAATCAATCATCCGTCCGCGATTTTCCTGTAAAATTTCATAAAATTAAAAAAATAATTCTATATATTAAAAAAATAATCTTACATATTTAAAAAATATTTAAAAAATTTTCCGGTTTATCTCAAAATTATCAGAAAAATTACACATATTGGAAAATTTTTGCCGCTGATATAAAATCTTGAGGCGCAACCCCAAAAAATCGGCGGATTCTTTCGAATAAATATAATAAAGGCGTTGAAATCTTGCGCTTCGGTTCTTGAAGTTTCCCCGCCTTCGTGATATAATAAAATTTAACACCGGCTCAAAAGCGAAGGGGAAACAATTTTATGAATGACTTAGAGGAAATTTTGGCGGCGAAAACCAGTGACCGCCATTTAAATGACTTGATTATTCGTTACCGGCCTTGGATTTTGCGTTGCGCCTCGGAGGCGACGCATCGTTATGTGACGGACAGCGATGACGAATGGTCCGTGGCTCTCATGGCCTTTCATGAGGCCGTGACCAGTTACGAGGAGGAAAAAGGTCCGTTCCGCGTATTCGCCACAGTCGTGATCCGGCGGCGCATTTTGGATTTTCTGCGTTCCGAACGGAGACGCAACGCGGAAATCAGCGTCACGCCGGAGGCGTTCGGCGGCGATTTACCGGAGGAAGCGAGCGGCGGCGTTAATCTTGAAGTGCGCCAGCAGGTCGCGGAGGAATCCGCCGACGATCTGTCCAGCCGTACAAGAGAAGAAATCGCGTCCGCGCAACAAATTCTCGCCGAATATCAATTTTCATTTTTCGATTTGGCGGACTGTTCCCCGAAAGCCGAAAAAACGCGTCAGAGCTGCGCGGCGGCGATTCGGATTTTAATAAACAGTCCGGAACTGTTGGAACAGACGCGAAAAACGAAACAGCTTCCCATGAAAGAATTGACGGTTCGTTCAGGAACGCCGCGCAAAATTATTGAACGGCATCGCAAGTACATCATTGCCGCCGCCGAAATTTTATCCGGCGATTATCCGATTATATCCGCTTATCTGGACTTTGTCAGGAAGGTTTGACAGATTATGAAAGGCTTGGTACTGGAATTAAAAAACGGTTTCGCCGCCGTCTTATGTGAAAACGGCGCGGTGATGAAAATTCAGCGCGATTGTCAGGTCGGCGATACGATTGAACTGGAAAACAATGAAATTGAACAAATGAAAATGGAAGCGGCGTTTGAAATGGGGAGGCCAACGGAGCAACCGCCCGCCTTATCTATTATCAGCCGTTCTCTGGAAAAAATCAAACGGCGTTTCCAACCGGAACCTGCGGCGCCCGATCCCGCCGCGCAAGATAATTCTCCAGAAAATACTCCAGAAGGTTATCAAGAAGATTATCAAGAAGATTATCAGGAAGATTATCAGGAAGATTATCAAGAAAGTTCTCAAGAAAACGATCAGGCGGAGATTTCGCCGGACGAATCGCCTGTCATCGCGCAAAATCCGGAAACGGAGAATCCGCCGCGAACGGAAATTTTATTCGATACGCCTGTAAGCGCGCAAGATTATAATCAAGAAAATAACCCGGAAAATGAGCAAGACAGTTATTTTGAAAATAATACTCAAGATAATCGTCAATCTGGAGTCTCACTGGA
>CAJOFP010000143.1 GCA_905233795.1 uncultured Oscillibacter sp.
CGAGGGAACGCTGAGGATTAACCGGGACGAGGAATATGATCAGGGTTACAAAGCGAATCTTGAGCCTGTTTATATCACGTCCCACGACAGCGAAACCCAGCCGGCTTATTGGCAGGAGATCACATCGACAGGCGTCCAGACCATCAAAATCAATTTCTTGGATAATAAAGTCGAACTCAGCCCGGACGCCAAAATGTGGCGTTCCGTCGTGACGCAGCTGCCGCCCTCGCAAAATGACACGCTGAACCTGTTTATTTATCCGGATACGTCAAACCTGCGCGTCGGCGAAAGTTACACGCCGAGAGTGCGGATACGTTACACGGATGTGGAAGCGAACGAATGTGAAGCCGAGCTGCATTTTGACAAAGGCGACCTGCATCAGATGATTCTTGAAGACAACCAGCTGGTTTATTACGCCGTCGGGGTCAACGTCAGCAAGATGTCGTCATTGGGCCGGATTTCTGTCCGTACCGTGGATACGGATAATAACGTCAACGCCAATAATCGTATGCTGAGAATTTCCCGCGCGCTTGTACAGCGCGTCCGGGACGGCGTCGTGATTGAGGCGAAAGAGATGACCGGAAGCGGATTCGGCGATTACGGCGTAGACCTCGCGGATCGCGCCACGTCGAGCAGAGAAGAACAGCATGTGCTGATCCAGCTTGGAACGGATATGAAAAAATCGGTCTTAAATCCGGGAACGGACGCGAAAAGAACCGGAGCGGAAGACATCGCCGTCGCCCTGTGGTATCGCACGGATAACCCGAGCAATTCCGAACTGCGTTCCCCGTATGTCTTTTTGACGGACGCGAATTATACTTCCATCTCCCCCGGACAGGTTCTGGATCTGACATTTAATCAAGTCAGCATTCAGGAAATCACCGGCATTTCCATTGTCGGTCAGGGCTCGGTCAGCGCCTCCGTGGACGCGGTTTATGTCGCCGATGAGATTCTGGACAAAAACACAGGCGAATTTATCCAGACCAAGTCCGAATACGGCTCCGCCGACAGCCTCGCTGTTACAAACACGCCGCGCCGAATCAATCTTTCGAGATCAGCCGTACAGCCTTTGGAACTCCGGTTTGAGACGGGCGACGCGTCCGGGAATATCAACGGCGGAACGTCCGGGCCCGTCCGCGTGACGCTGGGATATTACAATCAGGAAAATCTGGACAGACGAAAAGAATTTTCGGATATTCGTCCCTATCTCACGGACGGGAATAGTCTCCAGTCCGGAACGACGCGAACCGCCCGCATGCTGATTCCCGATATATCGGAAGTGCGCTGGGTGGAACTGGAACCGACCAGCGAGGCGGCTTCCGAAGTAAGCGCGACATGGAATCTGAAAAGCGTTACCTCGGCGCTGGGCGAACGCGTCAACGGAACGAAATGGCCTATCGACCGGGTTATTACGGAAGGCTCCCCCATAAGAGTCATGCTGACGAATGTCCTGCTTTCGGCGACAGCCGATACGTTCACGGCGTTTGCGACGCCTACGCCCATACCGACCGAGGCGGCCGATAACGCGTCAACCGCGGAGACGACGCCCACGCCGATAACGGCGGCTGAGCTTACGCCCACGGCGACGCCTACGCCTTTGATTCTGAACAGCGGAAGCAATGATATTTTCATTGAATCCGGCGACGGCGTCTGGATTATCCCCTCGCTGGTGGGATCGTTTGAGAATCTCACCGTGACCCTCGAAAAGCGCGAATTGGCGACGGGCGCGACAGGCAAAGTCAATCTCGCCGATACGCGCGGTTATACGACCCAGAAAATCGCGCAGGACATCGCGGTCAAAAAATCCGCTTTCCGCGATACGTTTATAACGAAATTCTCCGCCTATTACACGCAGGAACAACTGGACGAAATGATCACAAAAGCGACCGACAACGTCGAAAAGGAAGTATGGCTTCAGGGCGGGCCGTATGACGGATCGTTCACGCCGGGCGCCACCAACAATCTGGAAAACGAAACGCAAATCCGTTTCATACCGCCGCGCAATTTCACTTCCGCCACGCTCGGCTATCAAATTAGAATTTATTCCAACGAAGCGAACGCCGCGGAAATTATTCTCAATGTCGCCGTGCAAAACGAAGTCGATCAATACAGCGCCGCGCTGGCCGCTTACGACGCCGCTTGTACGAATCTTGACAATCGTATTACCGCCGAAGTGGAGAAAAAACGGCAGGAACAGGAAGCGGCGGAACAACGGCAAAGAGCCGAGGAAGAGCGGGCCAGATACAACAATCCGGTTATATCCGTCTATCAGGACACGGGAAGCGGTTATGAATTGCTTTTCCGGGCGAATCGTGATAATATCATATCCGTTTCTTACGCGGATGACGAATTGCAATTTATCATAGAGGGAACGACGGGCGAAAGAACGTATACCGCCAGCGGCGGCGATACGCAGATTTACGGCGCGTTCGATTTTGGCAGCGGCGAACAGGATATGTTCGACCCCGTTTATCTCGATGAATTTGAGGAATATATGCTGGACGAATATCAAGCCTATATTCCCACGCCAACGCCCACGCTCATTCCCACGACTGAACCCACAAACGCGCCCGCGCCGACAATCGAACCCACGGACGCGCCCGCCTGAATCCAAAAAGATGATAGATACGAATGCCGACGATTTTATAATGTGTGACGGCGCGTTTAAACGCGTTTAAAATTCAATCCCCCGGCGGCTTCCCGTCGATCAGCTGACGCGCCGTCCCTCCCCCCATTTTTTGAACAAAAGACGCAAAACGTGAAAAACGTCCTTTTGTTCAAAATGGGGGATTGATTTTCACTCTTGCCATATGCGATAATATGTCGTATGATGTAAAAAAAATAAAAAAATAATAATTTTAAATAAATGAATAAATATATATATATATATATCGCGTCAAATTAATTTTTGAGGCGTATATAATAAAAATTTTAACGGAGGGATTCATGAGAAATTTGGGAAATAAAAGACCGTTGTTGATGATGTCCGTGGCGTTGATCGTCGTTCTCATCGCGGCGGTCGCGGCGGCGTTCTGGCTGCGCGGCGCGGGCCGGTTCAGAAGCGCGCCAAATACGCCGTATCCGTACAAATGGACGGAGGGCAGCGTAATTACGCTGGAACTGGACAGCGGCGACGCGCCGGACGGCGTCTGGACAACGGAAAGCGAAAACAACGGCACAATAGTGGTCACAATCGGGGAAGCCGAAAACGGAAAAACGGAAGCGACGCTGAGACCCGTCACGGCGGGCCGCGCCTCGGTGACGTTTACGCTCGCGGAAGGGGAAACCCGTCTCGCGGAGGCGTCTTTCACGGTTGAGGCGGAGCGGGACGAACGCGGCGGACTGCTGGCGACTGTCACGGATCACAGTGAGGATTTCCCGTGGCTGGGCGTCATGGTCGCGTCGCTCGTCAGCGGCTGCTGGTACTGGTGCACTGACCAGTTCATCGTGCAGAGGACGCTGGCGGCGAAGGACCTGACTAACGCCCGCCGGGGCGTGCTTTTCGGATCGCTCCTCAGGTTTACCCCGGTCTTCCTCTTCATAGTCCCGGGGATGCTCGGCTTTGCGCTTTGGCAGAACCACGTCAGCATCGGAGGCGTAGAGTTCGGGCGTCAGATGACGAGGCTCGTGGACGGCGTGCGCTCGATCGACGGCGACAAGGTGTTCCCGACTCTCGTGCAGAGCGTGCTGCCCGTCGGGTTCTGCGGCATTGTCGTAGCGGGAATGGTCGCGGCGCTGATGAGTTCGATGGCGTCGCTCTTCAATTCGGTCTCGACGCTCTTCACGATGGACGTGTTCCTTAAGCTGCGTCCGACGGCAGGGCAGAAGA
>CAJOFP010000144.1 GCA_905233795.1 uncultured Oscillibacter sp.
GGCTTGATTTTCCAGTTGCCGTATAACAATCGCTCCATCTCGACTTCCGTCATGGCTTTCAAATTCGCCATATATCCGGGATCGGATTCCATCAGGAATTTATTATCTTCCAGACGGCTTGCGATAAAAGTCACGCTTTTGCATTCCTCCGGATTTATATCAAATCTTTCAGCCAATTCGTCCGGCGAATCCGCCCAATGAATGACATCGTTTAAATTTATCATATACCGGAGTTTCCCGCTTCTGTCCGGAATGGGATAGCCCGTGTCTTGATCAATCCACCATGATATAAACGACGCGACCCACGAATCGACATCCGGATTGCAGGTGGCGCGAATATACGGTCTGACGCCGCAAGTCGTCCGGTTTCGGGACAGCATATAAAAGAACTGGTAACGGGAAAAATGCGTCAACTCATCAAATCCGATATACGCGATCTCCGTGCCTTGATAAGAATGCACGTCTTCATCCCGGTCAATATGCGCGAACGTCAGCTTTCCGCCGTTTGTAAAATTCCAATGCAGTTTCGGCGTTTTCTTGGGCGACGCGTCCGGAACCTGATTGAAAATCTTTAAACTTGCGTCCCACAGTCCGCCCTCGGCTGTGATCTGGTTGTAATTCTTACGGAATATCACCGCGCCGAAACCCGGCACGTCTTTATGTCTCAACGCTTCCAATAACAACGCGTATGTTTTCCCGCCGCCCGCCGCGCCGCCGTAAATCACAATATCCGCCGGAGATGTCATAAACATGGTCTGGGGACCGGGCTGAGGCGCGAGCTGAAAACGACTATATCCGTCTCTGCCGTTTCCGGGAATATTAATCACGGGATATTGATAATCTATTACATCGGCGACGTTGTCCGGGAGAAATCCGGCGTTGCTTAATTCCCCGGTCAGTTCGGCGAGCAATCTGATAGCCGGAATGTCCCCCTCCATCGCCGCTCTTTTGACAAGCGTGACGACAAGAGCCGTCTGGTAATTCTGATCCCCTTTCTTGATTCCAAGCTGTTCCAGTTGCTTTCGCGCCGGTCCGGTTACTTTCTTATTCAGGAGATAGTTCGCCGTCTCGCGCATGGACTTTTTCGCTCTCCGCGCCGCCCCTGATTTGAGGCCGCCGTTCCGTCCCCGTTCTCTCGCTTCCTCTTTGGTTCTGACCGGAATTAAGTGTTCAGACGCCACATCATTTCCAAGCCTCCTTCCGACCGATCAAAACAGACCCGCGCCGATCAAATTCAGACCGGCGCGAGTCGATTTAAATTTATAAATTTAAACTACTCTAATTTTTTATATTAATAATACCGCCGCTTACCGGCTGAAAACGGTTTATATTGCGCTTCCTCTCTCGCGGACATATGCCCGTCTGCCCGTTCCGATTCGATAAACTGCCCCCAGTCGCCGTCGTCGAATAAATTAAACTGATGGGGCGTGAGCGCGTCCTGTTCATCCCGGATCATGTCGATTTTCGTCTTGCCGTTCATTTTGCCCCGGCGCGTATGCACGTCATAGACCCATCCGGGAATCTCACAGGTTGCGTGGAGTTCGTTGAAATCAAATTCTTTGATTTCGTCCGGATTGAGATTCCGATCAGGACACATGAAATTACAGGCGACGTAATCCGCGTCACGATTCTTGCGGGCCATGCACAGGAGCGTGACCGCCTTGGCGATAAACAGCCAGTTGTCATCGTGTTTGCTTTCGCTCTTGCCGTTCACATACGAATCCGCCTGTTCCAGCGCGATAATTTCTTTCGTCATGATGCCGTAACAGTCCTCGGCGGATACCGTGAGCAGACGTTTCCAGAGATAACTCCGGTACTTCGGATGAAGTTCCGCCGCCGCGTAAGCCGCGTGATACACGTCCGCCCGCCGGATCGCTTTCTGCAGCATCGACGAGATGTCATACAGATTATAGCCGTGCGTCGTTCTCAGTTCCATAATCTTTCGCCTTCCTTTTTGTGATATTACGGATATTTTTGTGAAATTCCCGTAACTTTATTGTCGCACAAAGGTCGGCGTTTCGTCAAGCGTTTTAGACGCCTTAACAAAAATTTAACGATTTCAAATATACTCGCCGAATATCGTTTCATACGAATCCGGACGCTTGATTAATTTAAATCCGCCGGAATCACATCGTAAAGCGCATGGGACGCCCTGAATAAACGCGGGCGCCAACACGTTGGAATACGCGCCGATATTTTCAAACAAAATCCAGTCGCCGATATTAAGCGGCCCCGTATATGATTCTATAAAAATATCCGGTTCCAGACAGGTGCAGCCGTATACGCTCGCGTCCTGAACCCGATTTCCGCCGAAATTCAAAACGCTGTACGGCATTCGTTTTCCGGAATCCCCAATCACGGACACGTCTAATTGTTTGGCGTCCAATACGCAGATTGTTTTCCCACGGATTTTTTTAATATCTATAACGGATGTCAAAAGCGCTTGCGCGTTGGCGACAATCGGCGTTCCGGCCTCCACAATGACTGTCGGCATATCGTCCGTTTGAAAATATGAATCCAATACATCGCCGATACAGTCCGCGTAATCCTGAAACGTCGGTATGTCGCAATGAAATTGCGCGGCTAAGTCCGGGTGCATTTTTCCGTACATATTGCCGCCGAAATCTATATACCGGGTCGCGCCGATTTTCTTTGCGATAACCGCCATTTGTTTCGCTTTTTCCCGCCAGAAAGCAATATCTCGGCTCTTTGTGATATGACAGTGAACGCCAACTACACGGACGTTTCGTAACGCGGCGATTTCTTTCAGGTTTTCATCATTCATCTCGATTCCAAATCGGGACGCCGCCGCGTTTTTCAAATTTAGATTCACGCGGACGCCGATTTCAATTATCCGGTCTTTCGATTGCGCGTAATCGTTAATGGCTCTGAGTTCCGTTAGATTCTCGATATTTACGATACCGCCGGATTTCGCCAATTCATATTTCGTGACGTTATCCGGGATGACGCCGTTATAAATAATTTTTTCGCCGGACACTTGTTTCAACGCGTGGCGAAGTTCCATAGGCGAGACGATTTCCGCGTATCCGCCTTTGCGATGAACGGTTCGGAGAACGTCCGTCATATAATTCGTCTTATACGAATAGGCGAAAATAAAACGCCGGAACCGGCTGTTGAACGCTTTATATAACTCGTCGATATTGCTTTCCAACGTCGCTTGATTGATAATATAAGCGGGCGTCGGAAGATTTTTATCGTTTAACCCCAATTCTCGCAATATTTTTTCGATAGTCGTATTCATAATATTGTCCCCATTTATTGTGCATGGCAATCGTCATATCAATATGCGCTTTTCTCGCTTCCGCCGCTCCCGCGTTGGTATCCATCAAAGCCGTTGTGCAGTAATATTTCGGCAGTAAAATAACTCTGTTCAAGAGCAATTCCTGCATCGCCATATCAATATCGCTTTTCGCCGGATCGTTTTCGTCTAATTTCGCTTTGAAAGCCGCTTTATTCACCCATCGAATATGTCCGGGCATTCCCTTGAATCCAAATTCCCGGTCGTATATATACGACGCGTAATTCGGATTGTCAAAAGCGAGTCCCAGATTTAAATCATATAAAATCTGTCCGATTCTTTCACATTCCATCGTGGCGGTCTCCCGATCCGGATTCCCGTCTTTGTCCGTAATGGGATAGCGTTTGTCATTTCGATAACACATGACTTTCACATCATCGTCCACGATACAGATCACTTTCTCCGGCGTGTTGGCGATAATCCAATAAAACGTACTCATGAAATCATGAACCGCGCCTTTTGGAATTACCAGCATATCGTCAATACCGGCCCCACGATATTTCGCGACGCAATATTCAAACAGATTTTTTGTCATAATGGCGTTCCATCGGTCAATCGACATGACGTAAATATTAAAATCTCTATTAAAATTTTTAAAATTTTTAAAATTTTTATCCGCGTCACCGGTAATAATGGGATTCATAATATTTCACCATTTTCAAGCCGTATTGAAAATCCATATCTGCGTCAAACGGCTCTCCGAGAAGCTGTTTGCATCGCAAATACGCCAGATCCGCGCCGGCCTCGGCGATAAACGGTAATGACGCGCTGATTCTCGGATTGCATTCCAATAAAATCGCCTTTCCGTCGTTCTTTCGGATAATAAAATCAAAACAGGCGTTTCCGTCAAGCTCAATCTCCCGCGTCACACGTTCCGCGATTTCATACGCCTCGTCGTTTTTGATAATTTCCCCGGACGTGACCGCGCCGTATTCCATCGAATACCCCGCGAATCCGCATATAATTTTAACTTCGCCGTGATCCGCGAGAACGCATACGCTGTAATCCGTTCCCGGAACATATTCCTGCAAAATCATCCGCGTATTGACTTTATCCGCGATCTCACATAATTGCTCAATGCCGATATAACGATTGACGCCGATTTTATTAAACGACGCAATATCTAAATAACGCTTTTCATCCAGAACGGCGAATCCGGTTCCGCCGCAACTGTCCGTGAGTTTGCAACAGAGCGGCGTTCCTGTGTAATATCCGACGCTTTTGGCGAAAATCCGTATTTCCTCCGACGAACAGACTTCCGTTTGAAGCGGCATATATTCAGGAAATCGTTCCGCCATCTTGATTTTATCGTTCGCTATGCGAAGCGTTTTCTCGGACGCGACCGATACTTTCGCCCCGCCGGATTCCAGTTTCTCCAGATTCTTCGCCGCTATCGGGAGTTCCGCCGTGATATACGGCAGGATTATATCAACGCCCTCTCGCGTACAAATATCAAGAAGCCAATCAATATAACGCGTTTCATGTATTCCGGGCGCGATGATATATTTATCGACATCTGAGCGCAGAATATTCGCCGCATTGTTATTGATCCCGATTACATAAACTTCACGGCGATCAATATTATTTTTCAGAGATTTCACCAGCGTTTTACTGTGTCTCCCGCAGCCGGTAATCAGGACTTTTACCGCTTTCATCACGTTTCCCCGCTTTCCATACTTTCAGCCTCTTCCTTGCTGATAATCTGAGCCTTAATATCATCATACCAGATACTCCGGGCCTGAATCTTTCTCTTGTCCGATACGATCATTTTACGTCCGTCGATTCCAAGCGCGCGTTGGAGATTTTTATAATCTATCTCATTCCGGCATACGATTAATACATAATCATATTTCTCATATCTGATTAATTCCATATCCCGATTTTTGGCGTTCTCCGGCCCTTTTTTATTTTCTTTCGGATCAATGCCGAGATCGAGAGACAAATCCGCCGTCCAGTTGGCGAGCAAATCCAAATCCCATTCCCCGGCGTGAGTATTGTCTTTAATATTAATCGCCCGCAGTTCCGATTGCGTATAGCCGATCAACCGTTTGCAGTCCAGCATGACATCCGGGCCGCGCATACGCAGGACAGCTTTTAAGCGCTGATTCCCAGCGATGATATTATCTTCCTCGTCAATCAGATAAATCCCGAAATCCCCAAGCAGTTCAAAACTCTGTTCCAGTTCTTCCAGTTTCGCCCGTGTAATCTTGCGCGGGTTCCCAAAACCGGTTTTTATATCCCCGGCCCGCATTTGGCATATCTCAACGCGTTTTTCAGCCATAAAAACAACCTCCTTTCGTACATTTTTGGAAATACGCCGTATTCGCGCCTGAAAAGCCCTGTAAACGCCTTGTGTTTTCAGGAGTGTTGGAGTATTGCCAATTCGGGAAACTCATTTTGGCTCGTTCTTGCGGTTGCGAAAAATACTTGATTTGTCCGAATTTTCTCATATTTAGCTGTAAAATATTCAGTAAAATGGAGAACCGCCTCATCCGAGAATGAGACGTCGTTTTTTTATTTAACAAAATATAAATAAAAAATATAATTGACTTTCTACGGACGGAATGATAAAATTTGTAATGGTTTTTCGTTATAAATATTGTAATAGGAGGTAATGCCATGAACATTGACGCGCTTCACACAATCTTCGCAAACTACATCCGCAAGTTCGACATTATCAATAACAAGGACCATGACGAAAATTATAAATGGCGAATGGCCGCGAGATTTCCGTCTATTATGAATCCTGACAGCCCCGATTTCATTTACGGAATAAAAGAGGCGGCGAAATCTAATCTGTTCAATGGCGGTCATTATCATCCGCTTTCCTCTCTTGTGAAATGCGCCAAAACGGACGAAACCGCTGTCCGGGATTTGTTTCGCGCATTGTTCGCGGATGACGGCGGCGACTTGATTACGCGCCAGAAAAAAATCGACGCCTTTAACGATAATGCCAACGCGCTGATTAAAACAGTTTACGCGAATTATCGTGACATCAGTATGTTTGAAAATAACCAGCGTTCCGCTATGTCGTATCTGTTTTTCAATGACCCGGAACATCATTATCTCTATAAAGCGAGCGAAGCGAAAGCGTTCGCCGACGCGGTGGAGTTTCAAGATTTCTGGGGTCCGGGTTCGGATTTCAAAATGGATGTCTTTTACCGTATGTGCGACGAACTGACGGAAGAAATCAAAAAGTGCGATTCTCTGTTAGAAACGACTAAACGACGTTATTATGACGCCGCCGGAAACAGGATTGAAAATATCCACCCGGATAAAAATTATCATATCTTGGCTTTCGATATTATCTGGGGTACGGGAATCACTGACCATCCGGATTACAATTTCGGCGACGGAATTTCACGGGTATCGTCAAACGGCGCGACCGTACATTCTGACAAGAAAATGGAAATCGTAAAAGCCATTGTCAGCGCCTGTCAAAATTTACTATCCTAAGGGGAAAGACAAGTCCGCTTTTTATTTTTTAATATTTTTTATTTTTTTACGACAACGCGAAAGCCGCCGAGAGGGTGAATCTCGACGGCTTTCGTCGCTATCACAGACAGGAAGAAGTTTCAATATGGCGCTGCTGACGAAATTGGGTTATTGACCGTGTAACATATTACATCATAGCTTTTATAAAGTCAATGCAAAGTTTTTGCAATCATAACGCGGCGTCAGACAGCCGATAAATAGACCGCGATAATCTTACAGGCCGTGTTTATATCGTTATACGCGCTCCGAACGCTTACGTTCTCTTTTTCCGCGATTTCCTCCACGGTTTTCTCGATTTCTTCCATATATCGCATGGTTACGACGCGATACCGGCGCATAGCCTCCTCGTTCCCGGAATTTTCGCATTCCCGCCGATACATATCTATAGCCGCCTCAATTCGCTGGATTTTGTAATGATTATACTGGAGCTTGCGTTCCCGCATATACGCCGTTTCTTCAGTCGCAATACGGCGATCCGGCGCGCCCATGAGGTCTTTCAGGTACTTCCACCGCATTTCCAATTCTTCGGCTTCCGTAATCTGAATATCTTCTTTTTGCGCGATTTTCAATCTTCGATACTCCGATAACATCCGCTGGGCGGATTTGCCGGGGTCCGTCCGTCTCGCCTCACGTCTATGAATCTCATCAATTTCTTTCGCCGTCTCTTTCGCCGCTTGCCGCGCCGTCTCCTCAATTACGCCAAGCAGATATTCGCGTGTAAATGACTTCGGCAGTCCCGATAATATTTGATTACTGTCGCCCATGATAATTTTCCCCCTTGACATGACTTTAAAAAATCCGTATAATATTCTCGCTGATATTTTCGACGCCATGTTGGAAACAGAGGGCCGCAACCGTGCCGGGAACGCGGCCCTCATTTTATTGCGCGAATTTTTACGATTTTTTCTTTTTTTATTTTTTCATAAGAAAAATCCGCTCTCAATCAAAACGGAAATATGATGAGACGCCCGCTCTACCGCCGCTAATTCATCCGCCGTCAGAAAATCAGCGGCGTTGGCGTTCCTTGACGCGCCTCTGCTTCTGCGAATCGCTTTCGCCGTCATGCCTGTGACAGTCAGATACGCCAGATTTGTGTAATTCCGGTACTGCATGGATTTGTGCGGGGAATCGGGTACGAAATCCCGGATTGCGTCCGTCATACTGCGTCGCACGGGTTTCAAACTGGCGCGTTTGATTTTCCGGTTAGTCAATTCCTCGCGCATGGCGTAGAATTGCCGTACCAGTTCTTTCTTGAACGCTCTTACCTGCGGCGTATTTTTCAGATAGGTGATCAGGAGCGTCGCCTGTTCCTCATTCAGTTCGTAGATTTTTTCAGGACGACCGCCTTTGCTTCCGGCAGGGGGTTTACGGATTTTAAATCCGAGAACTCCAAACTCTTCAAAATCGGATTTATGCTTCCGCAGGAGATGAGATATTGTATCAATACTTACTTCCGCATATTCCGCGATTATTTCCGACGTGGTAAACGGAATCGCGTCCGCCGTCGCCGGTTCTATGAATACCAGTTCATTTTCATTCATGACGGGACTCCTTTCAAGTCGTCGATATGCGTTGCCATCATGTCCGCCAAATGTGTAAACAGCGCCAGCGGATACAGGTCAAACGCTTTTCCGGCGTTTCGTTTATCATAATCGCTATCCGTCCACGCGCCCATATGGAAACGAATCGCAAACGCCTCCTCACGCGTCAGCTTCATAAATTCAGAGATCAAATAAACGCTCTTTTCGCCATGCCCATACGGAATCGGGTCGTCGAACTGGTATCCCACAATGCTCTCCCAGACAAAATCTCCGAGCTGGTCATGCTTCACCTGATACGGGCTTGCGGCGGCGACTTTCTGCGGGTCATAGGTCTTCTGGTTCTTCGGCTCTTGGATGTAGACGCCGATCTTGCACACGTCATGCAATAATCCCACAATGGCGACCGTCTCCGGAGACGGTTCCACGAACGAGGGATCATTCAGCGCTTCGCATTCGCAAAGCTGTTTCAATCTCTCATAGACATTTACGCTGTGTTCAACCAGACCGCCGGGACGGGACAAATGAAATCGGGAACTTGCCGGAGCGGTGAAAAAATCGCTCTCTTTCAGCCATTTTAACAATTCCGCCGAGCCGGGACGCGTGATTTGTCCCTGAAACACCCGGTCAAAATACGCTTTCATGTCGCTCATATAAAATGCTCCCATCTGTCCGGATTTTTACGATTTTATTAAATTCGCGGGATTTTCATATGGATAACCGTCGAATATATCTGAAATATCGTCCAATTCGTCGTTCGCCTTATTATCCGGTTCTTCATTCGGCTTATTGTCCGACTTATCGTTAGATTTATCAGATTTATCGCCCGGTTGATTACTCCCGGCGGTTTCCGCGTTTGAGTTGTTTTTATCCGGTTCGTTGTCAGATTGCGATTGATTATCTATCGAAAACAGAACTTCGCCGCAATCCCGGCACACAATCGAGAGTTCGCGCCGTTCGCCACGTTCCCGGATTACGCATTCCGCCGCACATCCGACATGGGGTTTGAGCTTTTCGGCGGGGCAGTAAAATTGATTCGTCGGGCTGAACGTGGACGACAGTAAAACCGTGTGATTATTCGCTCTTACCGTATAATTCCCCAACGCCTCAAATATACCTATATCCTGATTGATAAACCGGCGCAAATACTCAAACGGAGATTCAGATTCTTTTATATCCGCCGACGCGGTTATAACACGCGGGAAAATAAGCGCGGTTTCTTTTTCATCCGGGATATTTTCACGCTCTTCCGACTTCTCATCATTCTCATCAGAGACAGCGGACGCGGCGTTATAATTATAATCGCTATTGAAAATATCCTGTTGCGCGGATATAACGGGCTTTAACACATATTCGCCGCGTCCCTCATTATAGGCCAGTTCGTAGCCCTCATACGTTTGGTCGCCTTTGGTTTCGTCTTTAATCTGCATCATGGAACTGACTTTGTGGGACAGTTTCGGAATCCGGACAAGCCTTTTATCGCCTTGGACAGCGGGATCGAAATTATCAATCCATTCTTTCGCCAGTTCAATATCTATCTTAATCGTGAGAGTTCCCGCCGCGCTGTTCTTTTCCACCATGTTATAAATCAATCTCTGCAACGTCTTGTCGGCGTCCGTCAGAACCGGCTTGAACGCCTCGTCGCTGAAACGCAGGGTCATTTCGTCATACATATTTATTTCACTCCCTTTTTAAATTCAATATGATTCTCCAACATGAATTGCCGAACCGCGAGAATCTGATTTTTGCTTCCGTAGACCGTGAAAGACGCCTTATATCTCTTTTCTTTAGGCGGATTGATAAAAGGGTCTTGCGCGGGCGGTATATTCCGTGTGACGCCTGTAGACCCCGCACCGGTCTCCATATACGGACGCTCAACCGCTTGTTCGACTTGCGCGGCGGGACGTTCCGTTTTATTTTCGACGTTCTTTTGTTCAAATTCTTTCTCCGCTTCTTTTTCAGCGGCTTCACGGGCTTTA
>CAJOFP010000145.1 GCA_905233795.1 uncultured Oscillibacter sp.
GGCTATCACGGCGAAACGGTTATGGACGCCGAAACCGCGATTGGCTGTCTGGAAACGCTGCGAGATCGGTTTTCATCGGCGCGTCTGTTCCCCGCGACGCTGAAAATGTTCGCGGACGGTACGGTGGAAGAGCATACCGCCTTGCTTTATGAACCTTACGCGGATTCTCCGGATATGAAAGGCAGTGAAATTACGCCCCCGCAAGAGATGAAAAAAGCGGCGGCGATTGCCGCCGAAAAGGGCTTTCATATCCACATCCACGCCATTGGGGATAAGGCGGTCGGTCGCGCTCTGGAAGTTCTGCGCGGTCTGGGAAATATTTCCGGCACAAAAACCATCGCGCATAATCAGATATATCAGAAATCGGAAATCGACGGCATTATAGAAGCGGGGGATATTTTTTTCCAGACTACTCCGCACTGGTTCAAAGCGGACGCGCACACAAGAGATTATCTTGGGAATGATCGATACGAAAAGCAATTTCCTGTGGCGACGATGTTCTGAAACGGCGTGAATGTGTCTTTCGGCAGTGACAGTTGTCTGGAGCCGATCACATCAAACGCATTTTTAGGCATGTATTACGCGGAAGCCAGAGGAGACGCCGCTTTGTGTGGAGAATGCTTCCCGCCGCGCGGCGAGGGAATTGACAGAATAAGCAATCTCCGCGCTTATACTATTAACGGGGCGAAGCAGTTAGGACTGGAACAGGAAACGGGAAGCATTCAAAACGGAAAATCCGCTGATTTTGTCATTCTCGACAGAGATATTATGCGTTGTTCTTTGGATGAACTGAAAGATATTCATCCTGAGGAGACATATTTCTGTGGCCGCCGGACGGCTTGCGGAATATAATAAAAAATCACGGCTGAAGCCGCTTCAGTTTCCTTTTTTTCCGGAAATAGAAGCGGCTCCAAATATTATATTAATAAAATCTTTTCTTGAGTGGGATAATTAGGTCAATTCCATATACTATGATCTTATAATATTTTATAACATCAGACTGACTGGAGGGATCGGAATGCGGATTGGAATACGGCTTCATGACGTGAATGCCGACGGAACGCGGGAACAGAAAAGTCTGGAGTCGAGGGCGGCGACTGCCCGTCAGGAGGGGTTTTCCTGTGTTCATCTTGCCCTTGCGAAGTGTATTCAGAATGTAAAATTTGATAACGCGGCGCTGACGGAGGGTTTAGCCGCTTATATCCGGCGTGTGTTTCAGAAAAATGATCTTGATATTGCGGTCTTGGGCTGTTATTTGAATCTGGCGCATCCGGACGGTGAAACCGTGCGGGAATTTCAGTCCCGTTACTATGGAAATCTGCGGGTGGCGTCCCTCGCCGGAATCGGGATGGTTGGGACGGAGACAGGCGCCCCGAATGTCGCGTATCAATATGACGCTTTTACGCATTCTCCGGAGGCGTTTCATACGTTCCTGCGCAATCTGGAGCCGGTGGTGGAATGCGCGGAGCGGTATGGCGTCACAATAGCGATTGAACCGGTATGGAAACACATTGTCTGGAACGCGGACCGCGCGTTGGAAGCGTTGCGGAGCATAGGGAGCCAAAATTTGCGGATTATATTTGATCCTGTCAATCTGTTATGCGCGGAAAACGCGGACAAGCGGGATCAGGTAATCGGCGAGGCTATGGATAAACTGTGCGATCATATCGCTATGGTACATTTGAAAGATTTCACGCGGCGAAACGGGGAATTAATCAGCGTCGCGGCGGGAACGGGAGAGATGGATTACAGACCGATTCTACGTTTTCTCAAGGCCCGAAAGCCTTTTATTCAGGCGACTCTGGAGAATACTTCCAATAAAAACGCGGTTTCATCGCGGGAATTTTTGCAAAATCTCTATGAGACGATATAAAATAATATAAAATAATAAAATACAGGATATATTATATATAATTCAGGCGTCCCGGTTGCACCATGAGACGCGTCCCGGAACGGGAGGATATTCCTCAAAGCGCGCTGTGAGATTCCGGTTTGTGTCGTTCCATTTGTCAAAGCCTTCCGGCGCGATGTGGGCGTCATAGACGCAGTTTTCAAATCGGGCCATACCGTAATCCCGCCACGGTCGTGCGAGATAGATTCCTGTCACGCCGTCTTCGGCGGTAAAGCGGCAGTTTCGGAACAGAAAGCCTTTTTCCTGAGAAAGACTGTGCGCGGGGGCCGCCACAAAGCCGATATTCCGGGCGTCCCGCAGGGAACGGATTTCACAGCGTTCCAGCGTCGCCGTTCCACAGCCGAATATGAAATCCACTGTCCCCTCGATCCGGCAGTCCTCGAACCGCTGGGAAAGGGGACGATTTTCACGCAGTTCATCCGGCAGAAATCCGGCGTAACGGTCGATTAAATCCGGCGGCAGGGGAGCCAGAAACAGCGTGTCTTGAGTGGACCGCAAAACGCAGTTGCGCATGAAAAAACCGTCGCCGTGAACGGACAGGGCGACTTCCTGTCCTTTTAGTTCCGGGCAAAGCGCGTCGTTTATAACGGAAAGATTTTGAATCGTTACGCCGTCCGCGCAGACCGCCATTGTCCATGTGCGAAAAGTATTATATTCCCGTCCGGATTCGTCCTTTTTTTTCGCGTAATCGTCCCAGACAATCACGGTTTTCTCCGCGTTTTCACCCGAAACAGTCAGTCCCGGAACTCGGATCACGCATTTTTGCCGGTATATTCCGGCGGCAAGACGGATCGTCGCGCTTTCGGGTACGGAATCAAACGCCTTTTGAATATCGTCTCCGGGACGGATAAAATATTCTTTCATGAGTTGTCGCGCCTCCTTCGCTGAAATGCACAATTTTACGGACGAAATTATACTAAATTAACAAATTCACGCAAGAGCGGACTGGAAAAGATGTCTATATTGTACATAGAAGAATACGTTTTTGACATATGCGAAAAATAAAAATTTTAATATAATATGAACAAATTGTAAAGGCTTGAAAAAGGGATGTGACTTCATGAACAGCCGCCTGAGTTTCCGGCAGTACAGAACGATTGATCTGACGTTGTTCGCGCTGATATTATGCGCGGCGGAAACGGTAATTGTCAAGGCGGCGACCGTATGGTTTCCCGGACAGCCCTATACGGTGTCCGCTGTGGGGGCGCTTACGGCGATTGTGCTGATACGCTGGGGCGCGTTCGCCTGTATCCACGCGGCGCTGGGAGGACTGATATTCTGTTACGCATCCGGAGCGGATTCGGCGCGGTATTTTATTTACGCGGGCGGAAATCTGTTGTCCCTGCTCGCGCTTCTTCCTCTTTGGACGCTGGGGAAAGAGCGCGTCCGGAACGACAGTTTTCTTTCTGTATTATTCGGGCTGTGTACGCTTCTGCTGATGCAGGCGGGACGGGCGGCGGCGGCTATGATTTTGGGCGCGTCGGCGCGGAATTGTCTCGGCTTTTTTACCACGGACGCCCTCTCCCTCCTGTTTACCGGGGTAATTATCTGGATTGCCCGGAGACTGGACGGGATTTTTGAGGACCAAAAACATTATCTTCTGCGTATTCACCAAACGGAAGATGGAAAAGGAGTTTACGATAAGTAGTGAAAATAATGGAAAAATATGAAGAGATGTGTTAAAATATACCCTGTAAAAGGGGATGAGAATTTTGCGAAAGAGTTTCAAGACGGAAATCAAACCGACGGATGAACAGAAGAGCGTAATATCGCGTACAATCGGCGTATGTCGGTTTGTTTATAATCTTTATGTCGAAACGAACCAAAAACGATATGAAAACAAGGAAAAGTTCATGTCCGGCATGACTTTTTCTAAATGGTTAAATAATGAGTATTTAGCGGCGAA
>CAJOFP010000146.1 GCA_905233795.1 uncultured Oscillibacter sp.
ACGGCGGACAAGCCTCAATAAGATTTATATCTTGCTCTCCATTAGTAGCCTCGACAGGATTATTATTTGGATCAGGAGTTTTCAACAAATCAGTTAATTCTTTGTTCAATCTGTCAATCGTCGCGTCTTTTTCATCAATTTCAGCCAAAGCCGCTTCGTAATTGGATTGTACAGTCTCATAATTGGTTTTAATTTGGGATATTTCATCGCTTAACGTCCGATTTTTCGCCTCTAAATCCGCGATTCGCTTTTCCAGAGCGGAAACGTCCGTCCGCGCTTCCGCCTGTAAAACTTCGTTTTGTTCCTGTAAATTATCTTTTTGTTCCGTCAACGCGGAATTTTCCCGCTGTAACGTGATAATCTGGGGAACAAGCGCGATAGCGGCGCCAACAATGCCCAATACTCCCGTTATGACAGCCGCGATAATCGTCGCTTTCGCGTCAGTCATAATTTTACCCCCTTTGTATCATTTATTTTAATATTTATATTTAATAAATATTAAAATATTTGACATTATATCTTTATTTTCATCAAAACGCAAGATAAAAACCGGACGCGTGAATAATTTTAAAATTATTTTACAAAAATCTACGCAAATACGGCTCCAAAAAAATTTTTAAAATTTTTTTAAATTCCCTCTTGACAAGATAAAAAAGCCGCGTTATAATGGCAAAGCCGTCTGACACGGAGACGGCGCGAATTTGATTTAAATTTCAATCCATATCAGCGGGAGCATAGCTCAGCTGGTTAGAGCGCCTGCCTTACAAGCAGGAGGTCACTGGTTCGAGTCCAGTTGTTCCCACCATCCGACGCGCAATTTAAAAATATTTATTTTTAAATTATTTAAATTTATATATTATTTGGCCCGGTAGCTCAGTTGGTTAGAGCGCTGGCCTGTCACGCCAGAGGTCGACGGTTCAAGTCCGTTCCGGGTCGCCATTTTCCCCTTGATAACATTCAATATTTCATTTATCTCGCAATCCGTTTACAAGTTGCCTATACGCGATATATTTAAAAATTTAAATTCGCCCAGATAGCTCAGTTGGTAGAGCAGCGGACTGAAAATCCGCGTGTGGTTGGTTCGATTCCGACTCTGGGCACCATACGCGGGCATAGCTCATCTGGTAGAGCGCCACCTTGCCAAGGTGGAGGTAGCGAGTTCGAGCCTCGTTGCCCGCTCCATTTTCATTTCTCCTTGTTCTTTCCAAACCTGTCTGTCTTTTGTCCGGGGCGGGTTTGGAAAGAACCAATTATAATTATTTAATTATATTAAATTTATAATCCTGTCATAATATTCTGTCCAGCGGCGTATATTTATTTATAATTATAATATAATTTATAATCTGGTGACATAGCCAAGTGGTAAGGCAAGGGTCTGCAAAACCCTCATTCCCCGGTTCAAATCCGGGTGTCACCTCCAAAAGCAATCTCCGGATCCGTCACGGATTCCGGGGATTTTTATATTATTTTTATTTTAATTATTTTATTTCCTGTTATATTTTGTTATATTTTTGATCGCGTTTTGTTATATATTGTCATATTCACGGCTGTATTTGTGGAAATTTGTCATAAATTTGTCATGGAAAAAGGATGAATTGTCATTTGAACGCGGATAAAATAAAAAACGTCACGGGCATTGTGACGGAATTTAACCCCCTGCACGCCGGACACGTCCGGTTGTTCAGAGAAATTCGGCGGATACTGGGAGCGGATACGGCGATTATATGCGCGATGAGCGGCGATTTCGTCCAGCGCGGCGATATGGCGGTTATACGCCGTCAGGCGCGGGCGGAAGCGGCGATTTTCAGCGGCGCCGATCTTGTCATAGAACTGCCTCTCCCCTGGGCGGTCTCCTCCGCCGAACGGTTTGCCGAAGGCGGCGTAAGTCTTCTGCTGGCGACGGGATTAATTGATACATTGGCGTTTGGAAGCGAATCCGGGGATTTGTCCGCGATTCGCAAGGCGGCGGCGCTGATGCCGCGGGATAACTTTCAAGCCGCCCTCCGCGACGCGTTGTCCGCCGGTATCTCATATCCCGCCGCCAGACAGCGGGCGTTGGAAAAATTAAGCGATGAGAAAACAGCCGATATTTTATCCCGTCCCAATGATTTATTGGGCGTGGAATATTGCAAGGCGATATTAAAATATAATAATAATATAAATATTTTGCCTGTTCGCCGTGACAGTTTTCACGATCAAACGGGTTCGGCGTCGGAAATCCGGGCGTTATTGCGTACAAAAGACGCGAAAAGTCATGACGCGGCGTTGCGTCTCATGGCGCCGGCCATGCGGGAATATTATTTGCGGGAAGAAGCGGCGGGACGCGCCCCGGTATTTTATGAAATTCTCGAACGGGCGATTTTGGCGCGTTTGAAATCCATGACGCGGGACGAGTTCGCCCTTTACGACGCCGGTCACGAGGGATTATATAACCGGCTTTATCAGGCCGTTCAGGAATCTATATCTATACAGGAAATTTTAGAACGCGCCAAGACAAAACGCTATCCGATGGCGCGTCTGCGGCGTATGATTTTACACGCCTGTTTAAATCTGCCGCAAAACCCGCGATTTTCGACTGATTGTCACGAAAACGCGAATAATAATATAAAAATCCCGTTCATACGTCCGCTGGCGATGAATCGAACCGGGCGAATATTATTGGCGCGTATGCGGAAAACGGCGAAAATTTTGATTTTATCCAAAATCGGCGATATAAAAAAATTAAATCCCGAAGCGCAAGTAATTTTGAAACAGGAAATCAAAGCCGCGAATTTATACGCCCTCGCGTTCCCGGATTTCAAATCACAAGACGCGAAAAATTTAATGCTTACACAGCCGCCGAAATTTTTAGATATTTAATTATTTAAATTTGATTAAAATTAAATATTAAAATTTAAAATAACGGCGTCCCCGCAATCAGCGTTCACGGGAAGCCGTTATTTTTATATAAATTTTATAATAAATAAAAATTAAAATAACAATTTCGCGGCGTTGTCGCCTAAAATCGCGGATTGTTCGGACGGCGTCAACGGCAAATCGCGGATTTTTTGTAATTCACGCGCCTGATCCCCCCACGGGGAATCCGTGCCGAATAGAATTTTATTCGCGCCGAATTTGCGTATTAAGCGTATAAACCGCGCTTCTTGCAATAATTCTAAATCCTGACTTGTTTTGTAATATCCGTCCCCGTTGGGCGTCATATAGCCCAGAGAGAAAGACGTGTCGAGATATACGCCCGTATCGGGCAAAAGATTTTCGACTTCATCCCAGTTCCGCCATCCGCCCATATGGGCGAGAATTAACTTGACCGGCCCGGCGGCCTGTATCGCGTTATAAATCATACGCGGCGACGCGTGGACTACGCCCGGATAACCGACATCCAATCCGGCGTGAATTAAGATAATTAAATTTAACTCCCCGGCGCGGTTTAATATGCGTATATATTTTAAATCGTCGAAATTTGTATGCTGATAAATCGGGTGTAATTTTACGCCTTTCAAGCCCAGATTTTTCATACGGCTTAATTCGTGATACCAATCCGGGAAATCCGGGTGCATGGCGCCGAAAGATAAAATTTTATTTGCTTTTAAATTTAAATCCGCCGCGCCGTCATTGATTTTCGATACCTGTCCGGGATTGGTGGCGACCGGCAATAAAACCGAGTAATCAATTCCGGCGCGGTTCATGGATTCCCGCAGGGCGTTGACTGTGCCGTTTGTAAACGGTTTTGTATGCGACGCCGCTTGTAATTTATTTACGGCTTTTTCCGCGATTTTATCCGGGAACGTGTGCGCGTGTATATCGATCGCCGAGCGCCTGACTTTGCCGGACGGTGACTTTCGTTTCATAGCAAGAAAACGCGTTATTAATTAAATTCTTATCCGGCGCGGGCGTGAATAAGCTGACAATCGGGACAATGACTAAACCGGCGATCATACAGAACGCGCCCGCGTTAATCGGCGATTGCAATAATACCGGGAAACCGGAACGGATAAAGATATTGGCAAGCATGATAATAGTCGAGAATAAGAAGCTGACCCAGCAGGCGATTTTAGTAGTACGCTTCCAATAGAGACCGTACAGGAACGGCGCGAGAAACGCCCCAGCCAACGCGCCCCAGCTTACGCCCATTAATTGCGCGATAAAAGTCACGCTGGATTTATATTGTATAATCGCCAGAATGACAGAAATGGCGATAAACGCGGCGATTAAAACGCGCATGATTGTTAATTGCTTTTTCTGATCCATATTTTTAATAAAATTGTCTTTTAAGAAATCCAACGTGAGAGTGGAACTGGAAGTCAATACCAGAGAAGACAACGTGGACATGGACGCGGATAAAACTAAAATCACGACAACGGCGATTAAAATATCGGGGCCTCCCACAGGGACGCCGTTTTCGGCGATTTCCATATTGTATGTGAACAATCTCCCGAAGCCGCCCAAGAAGTAACATCCGCCGGCGACGATAAAGGCGAACGCGGTGGAAATCACAGTGCCTTTATAGACCGCGCCTTCGCTTTTAATCGCGTAAAATTTCTGAACCATTTGAGGCAGTCCCCAAGTCCCAAGGGAAGTTAAAATCACGACGCCCAATAAATTCACCGGATCGGGACCGAAGAAAGAATTGAACACGCCCGGAGAGCTTGAAACGGCGGGATCGCTGATTCTGGACAGACCGTCCAGCGCGGCCAAGAATCCGCCCTGACTGTTTAAAACGGCTAAAATCACGGCGATAATGCCAAAAATCATGATAACGCCTTGTATAAAATCATTGATAGCCGTCGCCATATAGCCCCCGGCGATGACATAAATACCGGTCAGAATCGCCATGACAATTACGCAAATCGAATAATCTATATGAAACGCCATGCCAAACAGACGGCTCAGACCGTTATATAAACTCGCCGTATAGGGGATTAAAAATATAAATATAATGACGGAAGCGGCGATTTTTAACGCTTTGGAATCAAATCTCTTGCCGAAATATTCGGGCATAGTCGCGCTGTCAAGATGTTGCGTCTGAATCCGGGTACGCCCCGCCCAAGTCGCGGCGATACCGTAACGCCAGCCGAACTGTCCGGCGTAACCGACGAATACGACGGCGGAGAAATACGAAGTCCCGTAGGCGAACGCGGTCAGCCACGGCCCGACGGAACGTCCGCCCAAGACAAACCCGTCCACGTCCGTCGCGTTCCGTCTGCAATACAGACCGATCCCGACCATGACGCCGAAAAAGACAATCAGCATTAAAATTTTTAAAACCATATGAAATCCATCCCTTTCTTGCTATTTCTCGCTAATTTTTTAATAGAATCATGTTTTAACGCTTTACGCCTTTAACGCTTTAAAGTTTTATCGCAAAACGCCCGCTTAGAATAACACAGCCCCGCGAAAAAGTCAACGGGATTTTACAAAAAAACTTTCATGCGATTTTCATAAAATTTTTCGCGTATATTTTCGCGTTTTTTGACAAATTATTAAAAATTATTAAAATAATTAAATTAAATAAAAACAGGCGTGAAAATCCGAAAATTCTCACGCCCATTTTATTTTTTATTTAT
>CAJOFP010000147.1:0-4708 GCA_905233795.1 uncultured Oscillibacter sp.
GTAATTGTGTGGATTGAAATAATTATTTTATCCCTGACGCGCCAAGTTTTCACGGAACAAACATAAAACGCCGGTTCAGCCATGTCCGGCACAAATCCAGCCACGGAGCGCAGTCCGGATACGGCGTTTCCACTTCCTGATTGCATAACGAAATCCCGTGCGAGCCGCCCTCAAACAAGTGACACTCACAGGGAATCCCCGCCCGCCGCATAGCGGACAGCAACAGCATACTGTTTTCAACGGGAACATCCTTGTCCCCCATGCAATGCCATATAAAAGTCGGCGGCATATGATCCGTCACATGATTCTCCAGAGATAATAGATTTTTTAAATCCAAATTCCCGCCCGTCACGAATTTAATGGATTCCTGATGCGCGAATTGTCCGGCTGTAATCACCGGATAGCATAATATTAAAGCGTCGGGACGGCAAATCTCCCCCAGAGCAAGCTCATGCCATAAAACGCCCAGACTTGCCGCCAGATGTCCTCCGGCGGAAAAGCCCATCACGGCGATCCGATCCGGGACAATATGCCATTCGTTCGCCAATTCCCGGATATGCCGTACCGTTTCCGCCAGTTCCCGTAAAGGACGCAATTCCCCGGCTTTCTCTTCCGTGGAATATTCCAATAAAAAAGCCTGATAGCCAATCGAAAAAAACGCCAGCGCGGCGGGGTCTTTCTCGCGGGGCGACAACCGGCGATAACATCCGCCCGCGCAGACAATCACGGCGGGCCGCGTTTTATGCGCCGACAGCCGGTCATGATCTTCATGTAACCAGCCCGTGACTTGCGCGTCATGCGCGTTAAATCGAATAATATTCATGATTATACAATTATATAATTTAATAATAATTCAAATCAATTAGGGCTGTTTGCCGATATAGGCCAGAATGCCGCCGTCAACATAGAGAATATGCCCGTTGACGAAGTCAGACGCGTCGGACGCGAGAAAGACGGCGGAACCCATCAGATCTTCCGGCGTACCCCAACGCGCCGCCGGGGTTTTGGCGATAATAAACTGATCGAACGGATGACGACTTCCATCCGGCTGACGTTCCCGGAGAGGGGCTGTCTGCGGCGTGGCGATATAACCCCGCCGTATTCGGAACAGATATTCCGCGTCAGCATTTTCAATCCGCCTTTCGCCGCCGCGTATGCCGAGACTGTTTCACGTCCCAGTTCGCTCATCATGGAACAGATATTAATAATTTTGCCGTGTCCTTTTTCAATCATGCCGGGGATTACGGCTTTTGCGCACAGAAACGGTCCTACAAGATCAATATCCACGACCTGACGAAAATCTTCCGGCGTCATTTCCAGCATGGGAATCCGTTTGATAATTCCGGCGTTGTTGACCAGAATATCAATCCCGCCCAAATCGGATTTGATTTTTCCGACCAATTCCGTGATTTGATCTTCTTTTGTCACGTCCGCGATATAGCCTTTCGCCTCAATGCCCTTTTCACGATACGCCGCGAGCGCCTTTTCTAAATTCTCATGATTGCGGCAGTTAAACGCGATTTTGGCGCCCGCGCCCGCGAGAGCCTCGGCAATGGCGAAGCCGATTCCGTAAGCCGCGCCCGTGACCAGAGCGACCCGCCCATCCAGAGAAAATTTACTGAGAATATCCATAAAAAATATCTTCCTTTCTTAGCGCAGCTGATTTGTCGGAATCACGTCCATGTCGTCAAATTCCTGATTTTCCCCGCCCATAGCCCATATAAACGTATAATTGCAAGTCCCGGCTCCGGCGTGAATCGACCATGACGGGGAAATTACGGCCTGTTCGTTCGTCATAACAATATGGCGCGTCTCCTGTCCCTGTCCCATAAGATGAAATACGACCTGATCTTCCGGCAGTTCAAAATACATATAGACTTCCATGCGCCGTTCATGGGTATGCGCGGGCATCGTGTTCCAGACGCTTCCGGATTCCAGAACCGTCATCCCCATAGAAAGCTGACAGGTAGGAAGTACGGCGGGATGAATAAATTGATTAATCACGCGCTTATTGGACATGGCGGCGTCTCCCGTCGGCTTTTTGTTGGCGTCCGCCAGTTTTAACAGGCGCGTTTCATAGCTTTTGTGCGCCGGAGCGGAAACCATGTAAAATTTCGCGGGCTTTTCGGCGTTGTCACTGGAAAAACGGACGTCTTTCGCGCCCATCGTAATATATAAACAGTCTTTATATCCCAGAGCGTAATTCACGCCGTCAACGATTATATTTCCCGCGCCGCCAATATTGAAAATGCCGATTTCACGGCGTTCCAGAAAAAATTTTGTTCCGAAGTTCGCCCATATGTCAATTCCCTTGTCAATCGGCACTGTCTCCCGGACGGGCATACAACCCAGCGTGACCATCCGATCCACATGGCTGTAAACCGCCGTGATTTCATCCGGGCGGTATAAATTCTCGATCAGAAATTCTTTCCGAAGTTCCTCTGTCGTATAGCGTTTTACGTCTTTGGGATTCGCGGCGTAACGAATATCCATATATACTACACCTCCTGTGGATTTTTATCGCGTTTTATATTGCGTTTTTTATTATTTTATATTATAATAATATAATATATTATATAATTTATAATATTACCCGTTCCGTCTCTCCGTCAAACAGATAGACGCTTTCAAACGGGATGGAGAAATCAATATTGCTGTCCGTGTCCGGCGCGTCATGGGGGTCTGTTTTTAAAATCGCCTGCTGATCCCCCATTGTAATATAAACATTGACGTTATCTCCCAGCATTTCCGTCAGTTCCACGGCGCCGGATAATACGCAGGCGTTTTCCCGCCGACCCAATAATATAGCCTCCGGGCGGAATCCGAATATAATTTCTTTTCCGTTATATTTTCCCTGTTGACCGCCTAATTTGCCTGATATATCCAGTTCCGCGCCGCCTATGGAAATTTTTCCGTCCCGTACTTTGGAACGTATAAAATTCATGGGCGGCTCCCCGATAAAGCCCGCCACAAATAAATTAACCGGGTGAAAATACAGTTCCCGCGGCGTTCCGACCTGTTGGACATAGCCTTCTTTCATGACGACGATTCGATCCGCCATCGTCATGGCTTCCGTCTGGTCATGCGTGACATAAATCGTCGTCGCTCCGGTTTCCCGGTGAATCTGCGTGATTTCGGATCTCATCGTGACGCGCTGTTTGGCGTCCAGATTGGACAACGGCTCATCCATCAGAAAAATGCCGACTTTTCGGATCAGCGCCCGGCCAATCGCCACCCGCTGACGCTGTCCGCCGGAAAGCGCGCGCGGCAAACGATCCAGATAATCCGTCAGGCCCAGAATGCGCGCCGTATTGCGGACTTTTTCGTCAATATATTCCTCGTCCGCGCCCTGAAGCTCCAGCCCGAAAGCGATATTGTCATACACGGTCATTTGCGGGTAAAGGGCGTAGCTCTGGAACACCATAGCGATCCCCCGTTCCCGCGGTCCCTGTTCATTGGCGCGGACGCCGTCAATCAGAAAATCGCCGTTGCTGATGTCTTCCAGTCCCGCGATCATCCGTAAAGTAGTAGACTTGCCACAGCCGGACGGTCCCACAAAGACGATAAATTCGCCCCGTTCCATTTCCAGATTAAAATTATGCACGGCATGGAATCCGTTCGGATAAATCTTGTTAATATCCCGCAACGTCAAATAGGCCATTTCTTTGCCTCCCCGTATCATATTGGATAATATATTGGATATTATGTCCGGATTGTATATGGACAAAACACCGGATTGTGTATGGACGAAACCGGTCATATTTCATAAAATAAACATGACTTTTTATATGCGGCGGATTCCTGATCTCAATTTCAAGAATATTGCGCGGTATTATCTGAATCATACCGCGTCGGCTTCTCAGCGTGAGAACGCCTATAAAAGGAGAGATACCGATGGATCAAATTATCTATGCCGGAAAGCATCTTCTTACATACTCCGTGGCAAAACATTTTCACGCAAGCTGGGAGTTTATCTATTGCACCGGAGGTAACGGAAGACTGGGATTTGACAGCTTTGTTCTGCCTTATACCGATGGGGATATTGTCATTATTCCGCCATACGTTTCCCATATTAACACCAGTGAAGAAGGCTTCACAAATATCCATTTGAATATGCCGGACCCCAATTTCACTGTGAAAAAACCAATGCTTTTTCATGATGACGAAAACCGGATGATCCGCGCCGCTTTTACCGGCTCATTTCTACAATTCAGCGCGGAACGGGGACGGCAGACGCCTCTGTTGGCGGCTTACGGTCATTTGATCGTCTGTCATTTAAGCAAACTGCTGGAAACGCCTGTCTATAGTGAAATCGTGGAAGAAATTGTCAGCGCCATTCTCAACAATTACCCTAACAGCGATTTTGCGCTGAATGAGTATCTGCGGGGACTGCCTTTCAGCTATGACTATATCCGCAAGCTGTTTAAAAAAGAAGTCGGCGTCACGCCCCATCGTTATCTGAACGAACTGCGTATGCAGGTAGCCGCCCAATATCTTGCGAACAGCCGACTGGGCAGCCGGAACGTGGCGGAAATCTCCCGTCTGTGCGGTTTTCATGAACCGCTGTACTTTTCCCGCATGTTCAAGAAAAAATACGGCGTATCGCCCAGCGCGTATTCCGACGCCGCCGAAAATCAGGAAACTCTCGATTCCGAAAATATTAAAATCATGCTTTAAAATCAAGCCTTCGGATTTCCGTATAACACAG
>CAJOFP010000147.1:4775-5282 GCA_905233795.1 uncultured Oscillibacter sp.
CCGCCACCAGACAAATGCCGCCAAGTCGCGGATTTTCATTTTCATTTTCAAATGACAGATACCATTCCACGATGCCGCGAAAGGTTTTTACGCCTTTCACGGCGTATTCCTCCGGCAGTACGCCCAGCCGCTTTCCTTTTAACATGGCATAGGCAAGCATACTGCTCCCACTGGTTTCCAGATAATTTCCAGCCCGGCCCGGCTGATCCACAACCTGCCAGAACATCCCGCTTTCACGATCCGCGTATTCCGCGACTCCCGCAATCAGTTCAGTAAAAATTTCCCGTATACGATCCCGATTCGCGCCACGCGGAAGAATTTCCAGCAAATCCGCCAACGCCACGGCAAACCATCCGATACTGCGCAACCAGAAACTCCGGGAACGTCCTGTTTCCCGATTTGCCCAGAAAGCGGTCCGGCTCGCGTCATATCCGTGACAGTAAAGCCGCTTTTCTTCCACAAACATCCGTGCGCGTACAGTCTCGATCTGCCGAATAATATCTATAT
>CAJOFP010000147.1:5321-6789 GCA_905233795.1 uncultured Oscillibacter sp.
AATCGCCTTATGCCAGAAATTTCCTTCGGGCGTGCGGGGCTGATTTTCCAACTGGCGGTATAAAATATCGGCGGCTTTGCGGTATTTTTCTTTCCCCGTCTGTTCATACAGTGGAAAAAGAACGCGGCCTTCGTTTATATCATCCAGACTGAATCTGTTCCCGTCATATGTCCGAATACTCCCGTCATCGCTAATAAAACTGTCAATAAATCTTTCCGTAAAATCAAAATAACGCGTCTCTCCGGTAATTTCCCCGAAAGACAGCAAAGCCGTCAACATACACCCGTCGATATAATTCCAGTCGGCGGGTTTTCCCTGTCGAATGCGTTCAATATTCCACGCGGTTCGCTGAGGCGTGGACTGTTCCATGAGCCGCAGGATATAGGCGTCAATCTGTTCATACATAGAATATATACCCTCAAATTAAAAGCCAAATTAAAAGCCTTTGATATAAAATCCGTTCTTTTCCAACCGTTCGCAATGATTTGCGATCAGTCCTTCGCCGTCCACGCCTTCCAATATTACATCATTCACCCGGATATGGCGGACATTGTCTAAATATAATCCAAGACGGCAACGCTTTCGGGCGAAATTCTCCATAATCGGAACGCCGGGTTTCGCGTTGGGGGAAAATCTGACGCGAATGCGCTCCAGCGCGATTTCCTCAATAGGCGCTTCCGGCAGACCGTCGATATAGCAGGCCGCCACTTCCGCGCCGGTACAGTCCAGATTTTTAAATAAAAATTTACCCATGCGGGGCGTCCGGTCATCCACCGGCAATTTCTCCCGCGACCAGACATATTCGCTCGTTCGATCCGGGTCACAGCAGTTATACCATAAATTGACGGCAACCGGCGTCAGAACATTTTCCATTTTGATATTATCAAACGACACGCCGTCAATCACACAGTTTTTTCCGCGTCCCCGACGGCATTTGATTCTCAATCCCCGATCCGTACCCCGGAAATAACATTGCGACACGCTGAGATTACGAACCCCCGCGCCAATTTCACTGCCCAAAACCACGGCTCCGTGTCCAAACTCCATCAGGCAATTTCGGATTGTATGATGATCAGCCGGACGGTTCAGCGTACTGCCCAGCGCGATTTTGCCGGATTTAATAGCGATACAGTCATCCCCTACCGTGAAGCGACAGCCGATCATTTCCACGCCGTCACAGGATTCCGGGTCTATAGCGTCCGTATTCGGACTGTTTTTCGGGGCGGAGATTTTCAGATCATATAAGCCGACCTGTTTTGTATAATACGGGTGAATATGCCATGACGGGGAGTTTCGGACGCGGACGCCGTGAATGGTAATATTTTCACAACGATTGAAGAATAAAATCCGGGGTCTCGCGGCGGGAAACGCGTCAAAATTTTTCCAGAAATCACTGTTTTCCGCGTTGCCGTCAATGATTCCCAAACCCACAATGCAAATATTTTCCGCGTACTGCGCGTTGAGAAGC
>CAJOFP010000148.1 GCA_905233795.1 uncultured Oscillibacter sp.
ATACGGGCGTTATGCCGGATGTGATTAATCAGACGGTCACGGAAGCCGAATTGCGGACGCTGCGGGATTTAATCCGGCGGTATGATTTAAAATTGGAAATCCCGGAGGAAAGTAAAGTTTACAGCGATGAGTTCGCGGCGGGCCGTATCGTTTCCAGCGTTCCGAAATCCGGCGATATTTTGAAGAAAGGCGATATAATACGATTGATTGTCAGCCGGGGGCCGCATATGGTCACGTTGGTTTCATTCGTGAATATGACGCTGGATGACGCCAATCAGCGTTTGAAAGATTTGAGTTTAAATACCGGAAGCCCTAAATTTATATATAGCAATGAACCGTTCGGGACGGTATTGGCGCAGGATCCGCCGGTCAATACGGAAGTGCGGGAACACACGGAAGTGAATTTCACGGTCAGCCGGGGGCCGGAGCCGGCCGCGCCGGAACGCAAGCGCGAAGTGATGATTTTATTGCCGCAAGACCGGGAATCGGCGTTTCTGGAAGTCAAAAGTTTAGAATTTACGGCGTCAGGGGAATCGGCGGTGGAGGTTTATCTGGATCGCGTGGAGGTATTCAATCGGACGATTGCGATTAAACCGGACGACACGCCGCTGGAACTGGAATTAAATCTGGAAATGTTGACGCCGCACGACAACGCGTATGAAATACCGGGTCTTGAAAATCAGGACGGCGGAAATCAGACGGAAAGCGAACCGGAAAGCGAGACGGGAAATCAGGCGGAAAGTCCAAGCGGGACGGAAAACGCGGACGGGAGCGAAAATAATAATAATAATAATAATCAGGACGGGACGAATGACGGCGGCAATCATGATAACGGAAATAATATTGAAAAGCCGGATGAAAATGAAAATCAAAATGAAAATGAATCGGAAAATCAGACGGAAAGCGAAAGCGTAAATGATGAAAATAATAATCAGGATAATAACAATGAAAACGCGGACGAATTACCGGCAAGCTGGATCGGTTCGGATATTATCGCGGAAGAGTGACGCTTGAAAATCGCATGGAAGAATTAAATAATAATATAAGCCGGACGGAAGAATTAGATAATAAATTAAATAATAATATAGATAATATAACGGGCCGGATTTGGAAAGCGTTAAGCGGTTTTTATTATGTGTATCCCGACGGAGACATGAAAAAAAAATCAATCACTTGCCGGGCGCGTGGGAAATTCAGAAAAGATAAAATTTCGCCGCTTGTCGGGGATCGCGTAAAAATTCGGGACTTGCGGGATGGGACAGGCTATATTGAGTCGATTTTACCGCGCCGGAATGATTTTGTCCGTCCCGCCGTAGCGAATCTGGATCAGTTGGTGATTGTCGCTTCAGGAGCGGTTCCCAAAACGGATGTTTATTTAATTGATCGTATGTTGTCCGTGGCGGCGTTGAAAAACTGTGACGCGGTTTTGATTTTTAATAAATGCGATTTGGATCGGGCGGATGATTTATATAATATTTATCAGGCGTCGCCGATTAAAATTTTGCGAACCAGCGCGGTAACGGGCGAGGGAATTGACGAGTTATTAAATTTATTAAAAAATAAATTTTCGGCGTTCACGGGCAATACGGGCGTGGGGAAATCGAGTTTATTAAACGCGCTTTCCCCCGGATTGGATATTCAAACGGGTGAAATCAGCGCGGCTCTTGGACGCGGACGCCATACGACACGGCATATTGAGATTTATAAAATAAATAATAGCGCGGAAATTGTGGACACGCCGGGATTTTCATCGTTTGAAACGTCGGAATTGAATCTTGAATTGAAAAACAGACTGCCGGAGACGTTTCTTGAATTTTTACCGTATCTGGGGAAATGCGCGTTTACGGGTTGCGCGCATGTGAAAGAAACGGGCTGCGCGGTTCTGGACGCCGTCAGGCGCGGGGAGATTCAACAATCCCGACACGCCAGTTATGTAAAATTATATGAGGAATTGAAACCCCTGCGGGAATGGGAAATAAAAAATAATAAAAATAATAAAAAATAAAAATTTATAATATATATAATTTTAAATATAATTTAAATATAAATATAATAAATTAAAAAAATAATAAAAATAGCGGGGGAGGGGAAATATGGCGATTTTGATTACGGGCGATACGCACGGGGATTTCTCAAGATTCACTAAAAAGAAATTTCCGGAAAGAAAAAATCTGACGAAAAATGATTATATGATTATCTGCGGCGATTTCGGCGGCGTCTGGAATGACAGCGCGGAACAGGAAAACAATCTGGATTGGCTGGAAAATCTGCCGTTTACGACGCTGTTTATTACCGGCAATCACGAAAATTATGATTTGCTGGAACAATTTCCCCGTAAAGAATGGCGCGGCGGAATGGTACGGCAAATCCGGCCTTCGGTATTGAATTTAATGCGCGGACAGGTGTTTGAACTCGACGGCAAAAAATTTTTCACGATGGGCGGCGCAAGCTGTCACGATGTGCAGGACGGCATATTAGACCCGGATGATCCGTTATTTGCGATCAAATATCGGCGTCTGAACCGTCGCGGGGCGTATTTCCGGGTGAAGCATTATTCATGGTGGGAACAGGAATTGCCGAATGAAAAAGAATATCAGACGGCGCGGGAGAATTTAAATAAAAATAACTGGTCAATGGATTATATTATTACACACTGCGCCCCGACATCCATTCAGAAAATAGCGGGCAATGAGACGCATGAAGTCAACGCTTTGACGGATTTTTTAGAAGAAGTTTCCCAAAAATGCGCGTTTAAACTCTGGTTTTTCGGGCATTATCACCAAAATTTAGTGATTAAAGAAAAATATATTTTACTATACGGGCAAATTATACAGTTGGCGGAATAAAAAATATATAAATTATAAAATTAAAATATAATAAAATATTAAAAAATATTAATTAATATTTATAATATTTTTTAATATAAAAAATAAATATAAAAAAACCGTCGGCGGAAACCGGCGGTTTTTTTATTAATATAAATTTATATAAAATTTATAAAATTATAATAAAATAATTTAATTTATATTATTTTATTATTTTTTCTTGCCCTGATTGGCGACGGCGGCCATTTTCGCTTTGATTAAATCCTGATCGCCAAGATAATAATTTTTCACGGCTTTGAAATTGTCGTCAAATTCGTACACCAGCGGAACGGCGGTGGGAATATTGACTTCAAGAATCTGTTCTTTTGTGAGGTTGTCGAAGTGCATGACAAGAGCGCGGAGGGAATTGCCGTGGGCGGCGATAATCACGCGCTTTCCGGCTTTCATGTCCGGTAAAATCACGTCGTTGAAATACGGGATTACGCGTTCGATCGTCGTTTCAAGGCTTTCGTGATAGGGCAGAACGGACGGATCGACGTTACGATATAAATCGCGCTTCTGGGCGCAACGCTCGTCATCGGGTTCCAGCGCGGGCGGCTTAATATCGAAAGAACGCCGCCAGATTTTCACTTGATCCTCGCCGTATTTTTCGGCGGTTTCGGCTTTATTCAGTCCCTGCAGGGCGCCGTAATGCCGCTCGTTCAAATGCCAGTCTTTCACGACGGGGAGCCATACGCGATCCATCTCGTCCAACACATGGTTGAGCGTGTGAATGGCGCGCTTGAGATAAGAAGTATAGCAAATATCGAAGTCATAGCCCTCTTTTTTGAGAATCTGACCGCCCTGAATGGCTTCCTCATGGCCTTTTTCGCTCAGGTCAACGTCTTCCCAGCCGGTGAAGAGATTTAATTTGTTCCATTCGCTTTCGCCGTGCCGTACCAATACCAGTTTCGTCATGCGATTTGACCCCTTTCGCTTTTCCGTTTCCGCCGCGTATATAATATTCACGCTTTCGCGTAATACTCGCGTAGCGCGGCGGATTTGTTTGGAAATATTCGCCGGATATGTAAATCAATCATATTCGATTTACGCCGATTTGTCAAGCGCGGGAGATTGTTTTTCACAGTAATTATAAATATTATAAATTATAAATATAATAAAAATATAATAATATCCGCCATTTTTTACTTGTACGCGACGGAAAATCATGGTATATTAATTATATTATATGGGATGAACAATCCCTAAAAAGGCAATCCAGCGAAAAACAAGGAGGATGGCGGAATGAATAA
>CAJOFP010000149.1 GCA_905233795.1 uncultured Oscillibacter sp.
CCGCCGCCTCGCGGATATTGCGGATACCAGATCATATAAGGCGATAAAACGCCCATATCGAAATCATAATAAAACGTCTCTCTTGTGGCGTAGATCATCGGCGTATAGCCGCCCGATTCAATACGCTGACAGAACGCCAGCGCGCAGGCCGTGGCGGTTTCGTCGTCCAATCCGTGATTGCGATAAGACCGGCTCGCCACTTCCCAGTCATAGCCCACAGGCCCGTCAATCGGATAGCCGCGCAAGCAGTCTAACACAAAATCGGCCTCTTCCAGCGCTTCTTGAATCGTAATCGCTTGTGAGAAGAAATACACGCCGGTTTGAATCCCGGCTTCCATCGCCGCCGTGATATTTCTGTCATAACAGGTATCCTCGTTGATTTCGCCCGACGTTGTCCCCCGGAATCCCACGCGAATCATGGCGAAGTCGACGCCGTCCGCTTTCGCCGCTTTCCAGTCTATGTCATAATTTAAATAATATCTATCGCTGTTTTGATGTTCCGACACGTCCACGCCGAATTTCACGTCAAAATCATCGCCGATATATTCCGGTCTGCCGTTTTTCCAGACAAAATCAGACAATTCCACGCGGCGCGGGGTTAAATCCTGATTCTCATAAATGGGGATAGAATCGCCGTTAAATAAAAACGTCTCGGAAAATTCCGACGGGGTAAATTCCCCGGCGTTGAGACTGGCGGGGTCAAATTTATTATTATTATTTTCCAAATCCGGCGCGTTTTCGGCGAAACGGGGGAGACTGTCGCGGGCGGCGAACGCGGGATTTATATCCTGATTATTATCCTGATTATCATTTTCGCCGTTTTCGGGATTCATATCAAACGCGATAGTTTCAAAATCCGGGTCAAATTCAGCCGGGGAGGCGTATAATATAAAATCCTGCGTGAAATCCCGCGTGATTTCGATTTCATCGGGATTGAACGCCGCCGCCGTGAAATTTTTCAGATTCCCCAAATCCTGATTTAAATTCGCGCCGTCCATGCCGGGGAAATCAAGAAGCGTCTGACCGGCGTTGAAACGTCCCGCCATATCGTTCGCCAATTCCGATATGGGAGAGATTTCCAAACCCTGTCCGGATTGCGTTGAATCAAAATCCGCCGATTGATTTTGCTCTTGATTTCCGGGATCGGAGAAAGCCGCCGTCAGGAATACGGCGAAAATCACCGCCAAGACGCCGCCAAACAGGGAAAATAAATCTAAACGGGCTCTTCTGATCCGTCCGCGCCGTTTCTTCCTCGATTTCTCTTTTATCAAGAGATTCCCTCCCTTGTGTATTTTTTTATATATTTTTATATATTTTTTAAATATATATTTTTCATTTAAACCGGCAAAATAAGCAAATCTTTCGGGGCGGCGGTTAAATTCTCACAGCCGTTTTCCGTGATAATAATAACATCCTCAATGCGGACGCCCAATTCTCCCGGAATATAAACGCCGGGTTCGGCGGAAATCACGGCTCCCGCCGGCATGGGATTTGTATTCGACGACGCCGCGTATGGCTCTTCGTGAATCTCAATCCCGACGCCGTGTCCGAAACTGTGGGAAAAATATTCGCCGTATCCGGCGGCGCGAATTACCTCACGGGCGGCGGCGTCGATTTCCTGTCCGGTCACGCCAGCGCGAGCGGCGTTTATTCCCGCCGTCTGTGCGTTTAAGACTATATTATAAGTTTCGCGCATTTTGTCCGAGACCTCGCCGACCGCGACCGTCCGCGTCATATCGGAACAATAGCCGTGAAAAATACAGCCGAAATCCATTGTGACAAATTCGCCGGATTTGATTATCTTATCCGACGGGACGCCGTGCGGCAGACTGCCATTAAATCCCGATACGACGATTGGATCAAAAGATTTATTTTCCGCGCCGTAATGCAATAATAAATACTCGATACGGGCGGCGATTTCGCGTTCCGATACGCCGGGTCTGATTTCTTTTAAAATATCTTGCAGCGCCTTTTCCGCGATACGCTGGGCGGCTTTTAAATTTTTAATTTCTTCCTGATCTTTTACGCGCCGTAAATTTTTTAATAAATCCGCCGCGGGGACAAATTCAATCTCCGGCAGTTTTTCACAATAATTTTTATATTGCTCCACGGTCATATAGGCGTCCTCAAATCCGACGCGCTTTATATTTTCCGCTTCAAACAATTCTTTTAAAATATCCGTGTATTTTCTATCCGCCCGGACTTCGTGTAACTCAAACGCGCTTTCAAGAGCTTTTCCGGCGGCCTCTATATAACGCCCATCCGTGAGATAATAGCTATTCAAGCGCGTAATCAGCGCCGCGCCGTCCGTGCCGGATGAGTGAAACCCGGCGGCATAGAATCTATTCGCCTCATGCGTGCATAACATAGCGTCGATTTGATATTCGTCCAGACGCGCCCGGATTTCCTGAACGTGATTGCGATAATTTAAATTTTTATCCACGCGCCCCGCCTCCCGTGAAATTTTAAATATAATAAATAATATAAATATAAAAAATATTATAATTTAAAAATTAAAATAAAAATGACAAAAATGACAAAATTATGATAATTTAATCATTCTTAAACAATCTTGTATATTATACCGGATTTGACGGGAAAAACAAGAGGGAAACGCGCAAATATAATTTAAATTTTATAATTTTTTCATAATTTTTTATAATTTCTGATTCTCCAGACGATGGCGGCGAGTTGTCCGCGTGTCAAAGTCCCGTCGGGACGGTAAGAACTGACGCCGTTTTCAAAATAGCCGTTGACAATCCCGGCGGCGTGGAGCGCCCGCACGCTTTCGCTTGTCGTGTCGATAAAGGGCTGAACGCCGGATAAATTTTTTGTCGTCAATTTCATGGCCCCGGCGGCGATTCGCGCCATTTGTAAGCGTGTAATCGGTTCCGTTAATTTAATATTATCTATATCCGTGCCCGTGATGATTTTTTCGTCACGCGCTTTTTGTAAATAGCCGCTGAACAAATCGCCGGATTCAACGGGTTCTTGTTCGGGATACCCGGCGGCGAGTAAAATTAATTTTAACGCCGCGCCGTAACTGACAGGTTGATTAAATTTAAAACTCCCGTCGGAATAGCCGTTGATAATCCCGGCGTCGGCCAATTCGGTAATATATTTATAGCACCATGTGGAGGAATTGACATCGGAAAAGCGTTTGATTTGATTGACGATGCCGAGATTGAAATTGCCGACGCCTATGGATTCGCCGTTACTGTCAAGCGCGAGATAGGGAATTTCTATGGGGCCCGTATAATCCAAAGCGGGGATAAAGCGTAAAGAGCTGAACGGCTGTAAGCCTTCCGGCCAAGTATAAAGCCGGGAAACGGATGTCAAAGACTGGTTCACGCCGTATCGAATCGCGCCGCTTTTGGGATCGGGCAGGGATAACAAACGAAAAGAAGCGGGCGTGACGCCGGTCGCGGAACTGACGGCGGCGGCGATATAATCCGCCGGAAACGGGACTGTAGTATTAACAGGCGTCGCGCCGTAGAAATCGGATATTAAAACGCGTGTGGAGCTTATAAAAATATCGCCTTGGGCTTTTTCGGACGGATCGTCGCCGGAAATCGTAAACGGGATAGTAATACAGGCGTTTAAGCCGCCGGCGGGGAGAAAAGTCAATTCCGCGAGGGCGTATTGGCTGTTATTTTCGGGCGTGATAAAAAATTCAAGATTGTCGCAATTCGCGTTTGTGATCTGTTTTCTGGAAGTGGAGCCGAAAGCGCTGACGCCGTAATAA
>CAJOFP010000150.1 GCA_905233795.1 uncultured Oscillibacter sp.
GGATAAAATATTATTTTTGCTATTTTTATTATTTAAACGGCGCGGAAGCGTAAAGACAGAACCTGTAAAGGCGGCGAACCCGGACAGCGCGGCCAGAATTGGAAATTTGATTTCGTCCGCGAACACGCCCCGCGCCATCCCCCAAGCCAAGAAACACACGCCCGCCGCGCAGACAGACAAAGCGCATAAGACCCCAGCGAGCCATTTTAAATAAATTTTATCGCCCGTTTTGGAATCCCGATCTATATTGTTAATCATAAATAATAAAAACCTCCCCGGAGATATACTGACGCTTTCGCAACAGCATATGCCCGGAGAGTATGGATTTATGACGAAATTATTATAATTTATAATATAATAAATTTATTAAAATTTTAAGATTCTTGATTGTCGTCTTTTTTGGACAGCGAGACTTTTTGCTCTTCGCTGTTATTATTATCTTCTTTTTTGCCGGTCAGACCGGATAATAAAGATTTTTTATCGTCTTTTTTATCGTCGGATTTCTGGTCTTGCAAGTCCGGTTGTTCGCCTTTCTGGACGCCGATACTGGAGACCGCCCATTTGGTCAGTTCCACGCGTACCCGGTCCTCGCTGGTTTCGACAATAATCGTATCCGGGCCGACATGGACAATTTTTCCCACGAGACCGCCGAAAGTGGTAATCGTATCGCCTTTTTTCAGACTGTCGCGCATTTCCTGCGCTTTTTTCTTGCGATTGTTTGCAGGCCGGATCATGAAAAAATACATCACCGCGAACATGACAACAATCATAATCAGGGGTTCCGCCATTGTTTTCTCTCCTTCTTTTCGGCGATTTTACGCCGCGATTTAGTAAAATATAATATAAAAATAGAATCAAATCAAGTTTATTTTATGCTATATCCGGGATTGTGTCAAGCGTTTTGTTTGATTAGATTGATTTTACAGCGATTTCCCCGGAATGACAAGCCGCATATGACAGCATAAATCATCCAAATCCTGATCCGAGGCGGCGGGAATACGCAGACGCCCGCCGCAATCCTGACAGATAAAATCGACGGACGCCCGCCGCACGCGCATTTTATATAATTTGCTCCCGCATTGGCATTGTATGCCGTTGGGACGCGCCGCGATGTCGCGCAGTTCGGATAAAATCTCATACATGATAATATCGTTTAAAAACGGCGACGCGTTTTGATTTAAATTATTATTTTGATTATTTTCGGCGGCGCGTGATAAAGATAAAGATAGAGATTCTAATTCCGGCAGACGTTTTTGAATTTGTTTCGCGTCCCCGGCGAAGCAACAGAAATCGCCGGTATTCGGACAGTTAAACGCGGCGGTCGCCTTTAAAATTCGATCCGGCGTACAGGACGCGGCGTGAATTTCGCCGCAAAGTCCGCACGGGACTTGAAAATGAAAGAAAGAGCCGTCGAATTGGATATTTAAATTAGATTTCCCACAGGAACAGGCCGGATTCCAATTTGAGGCGAGAAGCGCGAAAGAATCCCGCGCCGCCAGCGCGATTTTGCCGCATTGCGGACAGAGATAGGCGAACGCCCGTATTGAGTCTGATTCTATATCTTGATTATTATCTTGATTATTTATATCTTGATTTTTTCGCGTGTAATCGCGCTTTTGATTTATATCTTGATTTTGCTCTTGCATAAAATAAAATATCACCTGCCCATAGAACGCCGCGCCAGATTTCGCTGTATTTCCATAATCGCTCTGGAAATGCGATCCTGATCGGCGGCGTTTAAGTTTACAAATTGACAGCCGTATTCAAACATGCCGCCCCGTTTCGGCGTGACGCGCCGGACTATACAGGGAAATTCGGATATTTCCTGTTCAGGCGATAACCGCGCCCGCAAAGTCAATTCGTCGCCGACTTGGAAATCTTCTTCTTTTATGCGCAGACATACCCCGCCCGCGCTGACGTTGCGAAGCTCACAGACCCATGAAACGGCGTCGGGATCGCCGGTGAAATAGATTTCCCCGACGGCGTTAATACCCTGTCGGAAGAAAGCGCGGTCATTGTCTTTACTGACAAGGCGCAGACGTTCGATTTTTAAAACGTCCTCATCCACGCGGCTGACAATGCCCTCCAGATGGATAGCGAGTTTTTGAATATTATCAAAAGCGCGCAATTTGGCGTGAAAAGGCTCTATGCCGATTTCCCACGGTATATCCGGCGCGTCCGCGAGCTGACGCAATTCAGGCGTCGCGTCCTGTAAAATCAGCAAGACGGCCATAAATAAAAATTGATCGTCCTGATCGAAAACTTCCATACGCAGGCCGGAATAATCGCGTAAAGAATCGGATTCGGCTTTTGTTGTTTTCTTTCCGCGAAACCGGTCGAACAGGCCCATATTTTTCACCCCTGTTAGATATAATTAATATAATTATATTATTATTAAAATAATATAATAAATTTTATAATTTTATAAATTTATAGAATTTTATCGTTATTTTATCACAAGAGACGGCTGAAAGAAAGCGTAATTTTTTGATTGATTGTAGAAATTGAAAAATCAAACGCTTTATTTTGTAAAATAATATTGCGTTTTGAGAGATAAGACGTTAAAATCAGGCGTTGAAATAATATATAAAAAATATTTTTATATTTATTTTAATTATTTTATTTATTTTAATAATTATTTTAAATGCCCGGAGGGATGGAATATGAAAACGCCGTTTGTCACGCGAGAAAAATTAGAGGAGATTGCGAAAGAGTATCCGACGCCGTTTTATTTATATGACGAGAAAGGCATTCGGGAAAACGCCCGGCGTTTAAAATCCGCGTTCGCGTGGAATCCGGGATTCCGGGAATATTTCGCCGTGAAAGCGACGCCCACGCCGGGGATTTTAAAAATATTAAATCAAGAGGGCTGTGGTTGCGACTGTTCGTCGATGGCGGAATTAATCATGGCGGAACGGTGCGGGATTGTCGGGGAAAATATCATGTTTTCGTCGAATGACACGCCGGATGTTGAATTTCAAAAGGCGTATGAACTGGGCGCGTTGATTAATCTGGACGATATAACGCTGATTGATGATTTATATCGCGTGATAGATAAAATAAATAATAATAAAATAAATAAAAATCTTGATATTATATCATGCAGATACAATCCGGGCGGAAAGTTTACGCTTGGGGAAACGCGTGAGGGTTTTCAGGTCATGGACAATCCCGGCGACGCGAAATATGGCATGACGAAAGAGCAGATTTTGAAAGCGTTTGAGAAATTAATAAAATCCGGCGTCAGGCGTTTCGGATTACACGCGTTTTTGGCGTCGAATACGCTGTCAAATGATTATTTCCCGGAACTGGCGAAAATTTTAAGCCGTCTGGCGGTGGAATTGCATCAAGAGACGGGCGCGGAAATTGAATTTTTGAATTTATCGGGTGGCGTCGGCATTCCGTACTTGCCGGAACAGAAAGAGAATAATATATACGCGATTGGCGAGGGCGTAAAACGCGTCTGGGAAGAGATATTAAAGCCCGCCGGACTGGAAAATATAAAATTATATACGGAATTAGGGCGTTATATGCTGGGGCCGTATGGCTGTTTGGTCACGCGGGCGATACACGAAAAGCATATATATAAAGAATATATCGGCGTAGACGCGTGCGCCTGCAATTTAATGCGTCCGGCTATGTACGGGGCGTATCATCATATTACGGTCATGGGGAAAGAAAACGAGCCTTGCGATTATATTTACGACGTAGTCGGCGGACTGTGTGAAAATAATGACAAGTT
>CAJOFP010000151.1 GCA_905233795.1 uncultured Oscillibacter sp.
TCGGCGAATAAATCCGCGTATTGTTCCGCGCTGGTAAGCAAGCCATGATTGATTGCCGTCGCCGCGACGGAGCGGGCGTCCATCAGCGCCACGGCGGACATCTGACCGCTTCCGGGTTTCGAGCCCTCCCGGTTGGGGAAATTTCTGGTCGTATGCCGGATAGAAAATCCGTTATGATTGGGCGTATCTCCCGCGCCGAAACACGGGCCGCAGAAAGCTGTTTTTATCACCGCGCCGGACGCCGCCAAATCCGCCAAGACGCCTTTGCGCGATAAATCCATATAGACCGGCATGGACGACGGATAAATATTTAAACTAAATTCACCCGCGCCGATATTTTTATGATTTAATAATTCATGCGCCCGCATGATATTTTCATAGCCGCCGCCGGCGCAGCCGCCGATTACGCCCTGTTGAACCTGTAATTTATTATTTTTAATTTTATCTAATAAGCTATATTTTACGCGTCCATGACTGACTTTTTCCGCCGCTTTTTCCGTCTCGCGTAAAATATCCCGTAAATTCGCGTTGAACTCGTCGATTTCATACGCGTTCGACGGATGAAACGGCATGGCGATCATGGGCTTAATACTGGATAAATCAATCTCAATACAGCCGTCGTAATAGGCTATGCTATCAGGATTTAATTCCTGATAATCTTCGGGGCGTCCGTGTTCCGTTAAATAATTTTTAATCTCTTCGTCCGTGCGCCAGACGGAACTCAGACAAGTCGTCTCCGTGGTCATGACATCCACGCCGTTCCGATACTCCGCGCTCATGCTCGACACGCCCGGCCCGACAAATTCCATGACTTTATTTTTTACATAGCCGTTTTGATAGACCGCCTTACAAATGGCAAGCGCGATGTCATGCGGCCCGACCCATAAATTAGGCTTGCCCGTGAGATAAACGGCGATCACGCCCGGATACGGATTGTCCCAAGTATCGCCCAAAATCTGCTTATCCAGTTCGCCGCCGCCCTCGCCGACAGCCATTGTCCCCAACGCGCCGTAACGGGTATGCGAATCGGACCCCAAAATCATTTTGCCGCAGCCGGCGTACATTTCGCGCATATATTGATGAATCACGGCCATATGGGGCGGAACGTATACGCCGCCGTATTTCCGCGCCGCCGTCAATCCGAACATGTGATCATCTTCGTTAATCGTCCCGCCCACGGCGCACAAGCTATTATGACAGCAGGTCAAAATATACGGCACGGGGAAAGTTTTCATCCCGGACGCCCGCGCCGTCTGGATAATTCCCACATAAGTAATATCATGGGAAGTCAGCGCGTCGAATTTGATTTTTAATATATCCGGGTCGCCGCTCTGATTATGCGCCCGCAAAATTCTATACGCGATTGTCCCCTTTTTCGCGTCGTTTTTATCCGGCGATTTTCCCGTGATCCGTTTTACTTTTTCGGCGTCGGCCTCCGGGATGATTTCCGCGCCGTTGATTAAATATACGCCGCCGTCCAAGAGCTTTATCACAATAATATTCAACTCCTTATATATAAAAATTATAAAAATAAAATAAATATATTTCGCGTATTTTTATATTATTTTAATTATTATAAATTATTATAATTTTATTATTTTTATTATTTATGATATAATCTTTTTGTCTCGTATACCGGCTCGCAAGTGACGCGAATGCCAAGCTGTTTTAAAAGATTTATATCCTCTTCGCTTAATATCACGGAGAAATGCGCGTCGCCGTCGCGCAATTTTGGAAGCTGTCTCTGCGCCATTTCCGCCAGCGGATTGGTCAGCGCGGAAATCGTCAACGCCATTAAAACCTCATCCGTATGCAGACGCGGATTCCGATGTCCCATATAGCGCGTTTTTAATTCGCATACCGGCTCCAAAACCTGATTGGATATGAGCTTGTATGAATCGCCGATCCCGCCGACGGCTTTTAACGCGTTTAATAATAACGACGACGCCGCGCCCAATGTATCTGAGGTTTTGCCGCGTACCATTCTGCCGTCGGGCAATATCATCGCGGCGGCGGGCGCGCCGGTATCCTCCGCCTTTTCCAGCGCCGCCGCCACAGCCGGATTGATTTCCGGCGTGACATTGGCGCGGCGCATAATCAAATCCATACGTTTGACCGGGGCGTCGTCGCATTTGCCCTGCGTCCGTTCCATACGGGCGTTATAATACCGTCTTAAAATCTCGCGCCGCGCCGCGTCCCGGCAAGTATTATCATCCGTGATGCACATCCCGACCATGTTGACGCCCATATCCGTAGGCGAATGATACGGCGATTCCCCCATGATTTTCGCCAATGTCGCGCTTAACACGGGAAACGTGTCTATATCTCGATTATAATTTACGGCTGTTTTTTGATAATATTCCAAATGAAACGGGTCTATCATATTCATGTCGTTTAAATCCGCCGTCGCCGCTTCGTAAGCCAAATTTACCGGATGTTCCAGAGACAAATTCCAGATGGGAAACGTCTCAAACTTGGCGTAACCGGCGCGGACGCCGTGAATCGCGTCGTGATATAACTGCGAAATACAGGTCGCCAGTTTTCCGCTGCCCGGCCCCGGCGCGGTCACGACGACCAAAGACCGGCTTGTCTCGATATACTCATTGCGTCCCAGTCCCTCCGGGCTGACAATATGCTCCACGTCGGACGGATAGCCCGCTATAGGATAATGCCGGTAACATCGTATCCCAAGATTATCCAATCTTTTTAAAAACACGCCCGCCGCGCTCTGATCCTGATGATCCTGATAGCGCGTAACCGCCACGCCGCTGACTGATAATCCCATTGCGCTGAATACATCGATCATGCGTAAAACTTCATCGCCGTAAGTAATGCCCAGATCGCCGCGGATTTTATTTCTCTCTATATCGGCGGCGTTGATTGCGATTACAATTTCCAGATCATCGCGTAACTGCATTAACATCCGAAGTTTGCTGTCCGGCTCGAAACCGGGCAGAACCCGCGAGGCATGAAAATCATCAAATAATTTACCGCCAAATTCCAGATATAATTTGCCGCCGAAATGCGCGATCCGCTCCCGTATCTTTTCCGATTGTATTGTAATATATGCCTGATTATCAAATCCGATTCTTCCCATGCCTTTTCCCTCCGCGTTTCATTTTCATTATCCGTCTTGTATAAAACTTATATAAAACTATCAATTTATAAAATTTTTATAAATTTATAAATTTATTTATTTTCCCGCGTCTATAAAATTCACCCGCTTATTTTTTATTTTAAAAAAATCACAAAAAATCACGAAAATCCGTTGATTTCTGATGAAACCAACGGATTTCGTTTTATATGGTCCGAGTGGCGGGATTTGAACCCACGGCCTCCTGGTCCCGAACCAGGCGCGCTACCAACTGCGCTACACCCGGACAATAAAATAAATTCCGCGATAGGCTTTCCCCTGACCGCTTTGTTATTATAGCGCGTCTTTACCCTCTTGTCAAGACATATCCGCTTATTTTTATATTATTTTTATATCTATTTTTTTATATTTATATTTTTTATTTTTTATCTATTTTTCACAAGCCCGGTAAATCAGCGCGTTACAGGCCGCCGCCGCCGCGCCGCTTCCGCCTTTGCGTCCCATCGCCGCGATTAAATTTATATTATTTTTCGCGCAAATATCCCAAATCCGATTTTTACTCTCTATCACGTTTACAAATCCAACCGGCATAGCGATAATCAAATCCGGGCGGAATCCGTTTTCTATTTTTTCCG
>CAJOFP010000152.1 GCA_905233795.1 uncultured Oscillibacter sp.
TTTGCTATTTTATAATTTTTATTTTATAATTTTTTAATAATTTTACTCGTCCAATTTTAAAACCGCCAAAAACGCCTCGGTCGGGATTTTTACGCTTCCAAGCGTGCGCATTTTTTTCTTGCCCTCTTTTTGTTTTTCCAGTAATTTTTTCTTACGCGTAATATCGCCGCCATAGCATTTCGCTAACACGTCTTTTCGCATGGCTTTGACGGTCTCGCGGGCGATGACGCGTCCGCCGATCGCCGCCTGTACCGGGACTTCAAATAACTGTCTCGGAATATTTTCTTTTAATTTCTCGCATAATTTCCGCGCTCTCGGATACGCTTTGTCTTTATGCGCGATAAAACTCAACGCGTCAACCTGTTCGCCGTTTAATAATAAATTTACTTTCACAAGTTCGCTGGGACGATACCCGGATAATTCATAATCTAATGACGCGTAGCCTTTTGTATTGGCTTTGAGCGTGTCAAAGAAATCATAAATAATTTCATTCAACGGCATTTCGTAATGCAGTTCCACAAGACGCGTGTCTAAATATTGCATATCCCGAAATTCGCCCCGCCGATCCTGACACATGGGCATAATATTCCCGACGTAATCATTGGGCGTTATAATCGAAACTTTCACATATGGCTCTTCAGAATGTTCGATAATACTGGGGTCCGGGTAATTATGCGGATTGTCTACGGTAATCAATTCCCCGTCCGTTTTCATGACATGATAAATCACGGACGGAAGCGTCGTGACCAAATCTAAATCAAATTCGCGTTCTAAGCGCTCTTGAATCACTTCCATGTGTAGCATACCCAAGAAGCCGCACCGGAAACCAAATCCCAACGCCACGGAAGATTCCGGCTCAAACGATAAAGACGCGTCATTTAATTTTAATTTCTCCAGCGCGTCACGCAAATCGGGATATTTGGACCCGTCTTCAGTATAAATGCCGCAATAAACCATAGGCTGAACGGGCCGATAACCCGGTAACGCCGTGTCCACCGGGTTTTCCGCGTCCGTGACCGTATCGCCAACCCGCGTATCGGCGACGTTTTTAATCGACGCCGTAAAATAACCGACTTCGCCCGCGCTTAAATATTCGCACGGTTCCAAGCCCAACGGCAATAAATAGCCGCATTCGACAACCTGATAAACCGCGCCCGTCGCCATCATGCGTACCTGTTGACCGCGCTTTAATTTGCCGTCCATAATCCTGAAATACACAATCACGCCGCGATAGCTGTCATATTGGCTGTCGAATATTAAAGCCTTTAATTTCCCGTCCGGATCGCCTTTCGGGGCCGGTATATTTTGAATAATATCTTCCAGAACGGCGTCGATATTAATCCCCATTTTCGCCGAAATTTCCGGCGCGTCCATCGCGGGCAAAGCGATAATTTCCTCAATTTCCTGTTTGACCCGTTTGGGATCGGCGGCGGGCAGGTCTATTTTATTAATTACCGGCAATATTTCCAGTTCATGCTCCATCGCCAGATAAGTATTCGCCAGCGTCTGGGCCTCCACGCCTTGCGTGGCGTCCACGACCAGCGCCGCGCCCTCGCACGCCGCCAATGATCGTGAAACTTCGTAATTAAAATCCACATGTCCCGGCGTGTCGATTAGATTTAAAATATAATTTTTTCCGTCTTGGGCGTGATAGCGCAATCTGACGGCGCGGGCCTTAATCGTAATGCCGCGCTCGCGTTCCAGATCCATATTATCCAGAATCTGATCCGACATCTGACGCGCCGACACCGCGTCGCATTTTTCCAATAATCTATCCGCAAGCGTCGATTTACCGTGATCAATATGCGCGATAATCGAAAAATTACGGATATTTTCCTGATTATAATTATTATTTAAATTCTCATTCATCATAAATTATATATTTATATTATATCCGATTTATTTTAATTCGCGTTTATTCCTGATTGCTTATATTTATATCCTCTTCCGGCGTCTCGACTTGCATTTGAGGCAGAGACTCCAGAAATTTTAACTCTTTCGCGCATAACTCACGGGCGGCGGCGATAAACCGCGCCATTTCCTGTCGTCCTTGGCGCATACGCTCTTCCAGTTCCAATACTTCTTTCCGCGCCGCCCCGGATCGCGCCAACGCCTCGTCGGCGGCGTTTGTTAAAATTTCATCCCGCCGCGCCTCGGCGTCCTGCACTATATCATCCGCCATACGCTGGGCGGTCAAGAGCGTGGCGCGCATGGATTCTTCCGTGGCGCGATATTCCTCCACTTTTTCAACCATGACTTTCATCTTGGCTTTCAACGCCGCGTTTTCTTTGTATAACGTCGTGTAATCGTCCGTTAATTCGTCCAGAAACTCGTCCACCATAGCCATATTATAGCCGTTGAATGTCGATTTCGTAAACGCGTGTGTGGAAACTTCCTGCGGTGTCAGCATGACGCGATCTCCCTCTCTTTGCGAAAATTTTAAAAAAATATAAAAAATCACGCGTGAAAAATATATAAAAATATATAAATATATATAAAAATATATAAATATATAAATTAGACTTCCATGCTGGAAAATATTATAATATATTATAATAATATTATATACGCAAATCAAGGGTAAAAAAATTCAAATCATCTTTTTTATGATTACCGCGCCGGTTCGCGTTCGCCTATGGCGGACAGACGCGATCATTTTATTTTATGCCATTATCTATCCGACCGGGAACGCGTCAGCCGCCTATGACAATCTCCGGATTCCGGCTCCGGTTGCCGATTGCCCGCATCTTTTGAGCGTTGTTTTTCTTGCGCTCATCCCCTAACTCGGCGATTTCATCGGATTGATATTTCGCGTCTTTCGCGTGTAATTTCTTGCTTGGCGGCATTGCTGATTCCCCCTTGTGTTTTTCACGCTGTTTTTATCATTACCGCGCCCGCCCGCGTCCCCGTACAGCATAACGGACAGACGCGATATTTTATTTTTGCGCTATTTATATTAAGCCGGGACGCGCCGACGCGTCAAGCGGATGAAACCTGACTTCTCACGGACTGCCGCTCCATCACGGAACTTCTACGCGGCTGGACAATCTCCGGCCCCTCGATTTTGGCTTTCTCTTTTTTGATTTTAGCGATAAAATCTTCATGATCTCTTATATTCACCATGCTGTCCAGCATGTTTTCCCCCATGTTATCCGCCAAACGATTGAAAACAGGATCGTTTATGACTTTATCCGTCCTTTTCGTCAGTTGGCCCCACGGGACATCCTGATTCAGTTTTTTCATCATGAATCGATTTGTCTTAGAATCGCGGGTCATGCTGTCCAGCGCGAGATATTCGCCGAAAATTTCCCGCGCTCTGGACATCTCCGCCGCCGTATCGCCTTTTGGCCCTTTCGCTTTGATTTGCTTTTGGAGTTTCGCCGCTTCCCGCCGCAGGTCTTTGAATCTTTGGCCGACCGTGTTTTGATTTAAAATTTTCCGCGTCGATTCAGGGAGCGGGTGTGCCTGACTTTTCCTGAATTCTTTTTTATCATACTTCCGAATACGCTCCGCCAACGCGCCGCCGTGTCCTTTCAGAACCAGATCGCTGATCCGGTTTTTCTTGCTTGTCGTAAGCGCCTGAAAAGTCTTGTCATTTGACAAAACTTCTATATCTTGTCTTATATCATAATACCCTGTGGGAATCGTCTGATCCAAGCTCTTTTTATGGCCGCGATCCGCGCCGGCGATATTGCGCAAAACAATCATTTCCGCCGCCGCCCGGTTGC
>CAJOFP010000153.1 GCA_905233795.1 uncultured Oscillibacter sp.
GTATATCGTTGTGGACGGTACGCTTACCGCGAACGCGTTCGCTGTCATAGAGAACAGCATGGCGACCACTAACAAGAGGGAAGCTATTCGTTTCTTCATGCGGTTTCCTCCTTTTTTCGCGTAAAATCTCCGGCGGGGCGGCGAATATTTGGCTTTTGCGCGGCGAACCCCGGACGCATGAAATCCGATCCGATTCTCCGCCGACAGCCTGTCCCCGTCGTTCCCACACTCTTTTGCCCGTCCGGTTAAAATTAAAAATTAAAATATATAATTATTTATATTTTATATAAAAATTATATATTTTTTAATATAATTTTCCGGTTTCCGTCGTTTGACGCCGCGTTCCGACGTGATTTTCACGATTTTGATCGCCGATTTTCGCCGATTTTTCGTCTTTTCGCTGTCTATATCCGGACGGCGGGCGGAGCGGTTTTCCTGATTCCGCTTACGCCTCAAGTATGAGTGGCGTTATTATACCCCACCCCTTTTCAAAAATCAAGAGCGTTCCGCGATTTTCAAACGCCCCCGCCCCGTCCCGCCTGTCCGTAAATTTTCCGTATTTTTTAATTGATTTTAACCCGTTTTACTTCAAATTTGCGCGTTTTATAGCATTTTTTAACCCGTTTCCCGTCCAAATCGGCAATCATTACAAATCCGTTACAATTCCGTTATTTATTACAAGTTCGTTACAAATTTATTACAGGATTTATTACAAAATCCGTCCGAATTTCACGGCGTCCCGGCGATTTTATTTTCCAATATTTTTCCAATATTTTTTCCGGCGTCATTCATCCGCGTGTAATATTATTTCCGCCGCCTCTTGGGGCGTATGGGCGATAAAATCCGGCGCGGCGGCTTTTAAATTTTCCTCCGGACGATACCCCCATGTGACCGAACACACGTCAAAACCGGCGGCGCGTCCCGTGTTTATATCCGTCACGCTGTCCCCGACAAATAATATTTTTATTTTTTCTCCCGTCCCGGCTTTCGCGGATTTTAAATTTTTTAAAATTTTTAAAACTTCCAGCGCGCCCGCCGGATCCGGCTTGACCGGCGTTTCAGGCCGTCCGCCCCGTACCGCCCCGAATATCCCCGGATAAAATTTTTCTATCAATTCGCGTGTGAAAATATCATCTTTATTAGAGCATACGCCCATCAAAACGCCCGCCGATTTTAATTTTTTTAATATTTCCGGCATATTTTTATACGGCTTTGTCGTCTCCAAATAACACGCCGCGTAACTCGCCCTGAAATACGCCAGCGCTTCCCGTTCCAGTTCCGGCTCCAGATTCTCGCCCGGCTTTAAATCGCCTTTTAAATTTCTAACTAAATTCCGCATGCCATGCCCGACCATCGACGGATATTCGCTGAAATCATGCTCCCGCCAGCCGAATTTCCGACAAGTCCGATTCCCCGCCGTTCCCAAATCCCCTATCGTATCCAATAACGTCCCGTCCAAATCAAATATCACGATTTTATACATATTTAATATATTAACCCCTTAAATTTTATTCATATTTCATATATCAACCATTAAATTTTACACATGACGACGCCGGAACGGGTCAAAACCGCGCTTTCACGAAATCCGGCGTTTTTCGCGCTCTCTATCGCAATATCATAGCCGTATACTATTTTATCCGGCGCGTGGGCGTCCGCCGTGATAATAATCCGCCCGCCCATTTCGCGCCACGCTTTCAATATAAAATCCGCCGGATACGGCTTTGTTCGATACCCCCGCGCCATCGCGCCCGTGTTAATTTCCAGTAAACTTTTATTTATATCCGCCCGTTTTAAATTTTCCAGCGCCGCCGTTTTATATCTTAAATTATTCTCATCTATCAGGCTTTTATCTTCGTTATATTTCGTTATTAAATCAAAATGCCCTAAAATATCCGGCTTTTTCTCCGCCATATCCCCGACCTGTTTATAATACTCTTCCGCGAAAGCATAAACATCGCCGTGAAATAACTCGTCCCGACAGATTATAAATTTTTCTCTGTCCCAGTCCACGGCGTATTCCCGATTTATATTTTTATTACTATTTTTATTACTATTTTTATTATCTATTAAATTATCATTATCTAAATTATTATTTATTAAATTATTATTATTTAAATTATTATCTATCAAATGATGTACGCTGCCGATCCAGTAATCAAACCCCTCCGGCGGGATTTCCATCGGCGACAGATTATCCATTTCGATTCCAAGTAAAATCTCCATGCGATTTTCATCCCGGTTTTCATACTCTTCCCGCAGTCTCAAAACCCGTTTTTTATACGCATCCGGTTCAAACGGCAACACATTCCCCCGATCCGATACGCAATCCGTATAGCTGTGACCGGAAAAGCCGTAATACTTCACACCCATTGCGCAAGCGGTTTTTGCCATCTCTTCCGGCGTCGCCTTGCCGTCGCATAAATTCGTGTGCGTATGAACCGAACAGGCGTAAACCGTCAAGTCAGAACCGCTTACACCCGCACGGCCACGCGTTTTTGACAGGCTATTATTATCTTTCATCGCGTTCGCCCCGTTTTTATTATTTTATTTATTTTTATCGCATACGCTCCTGTTTGATTTTCTTGTCAATCACATGACGTTTCGCCAGTTCCGCCGTTATATCTTCCAGTTTAATCCCCGACTGTACCATGAAAACCATGACATGATACGCCAAATCCGCGATTTCGTATATACTCTCTTCCTTATCCTCTTTCCGTCCGGCGATAATCACTTCAGTACACTCCTCGCCGACTTTTTTTAATATCTTATCCAATCCCTTGTCAAATAAATAACTCGTGTAACTGCCCTCTTTGGGATTTTCTTTCCGTCCGGCGATTAAATCATATAAGCCTTGCCAGCTGAATTTTTTGACCTCATCCGATAAATAAATTTCATGAAAAAAACAGCTTTCGCGTCCCGTATGGCACGCCGGCCCGGATTTAATTACTTCCACGACCAGCGCGTCACAATCACAATCCGCCGTAATAGATACCACTTTTTGAACATTCCCGGAAGTTTCGCCCTTGCGCCATAACTCCTGACGGCTCCGGCTCCAAAAACAAGTCCGCCGCTCGTCAATCGTAATCGCCAAGCTCTCTTGATTCATATAAGCCAGCGTCAACACCTGTTTCGTGTAATAATCCTGTACAATCGCCGGAATTAATCCCTTTTCGTCAAATTTTAATTCCATCATTTTTTCCTCCGAATTTTAAAATTTTATTCTTTTTCGCTAATAATCCGGTTTACTTTTTTATCAAATGTAAAAACATTTTCGCGCAATAATTTCGCCCGCGCTATTAAAATACTGTCCACAAAATCCACATTGCGCTCCGCGTATATATTCAGCGCGTATATCATGACTTTTCGATTTTCCACTAATACCTGATCCAATAAATGTATTAAGGCGTCCCGAATGTCCGTCCGCTGTATGTGATAATATTTGGACAACACATAAACAACTTCCGCTATTACCTCCGGTAACGTATAACATATATTATTTCTAATCAATTCATCCGCTTTTCGCCACATTTCCTCCTGATCACCCATCAAAAAACGGAGAATCACATTCGCGTCAATCAAAATCATTTTGTCTGTTCCTCTCCGTATTTTTCACGATATTTATCAAGAGTCGCCCGCTCAAACGCGTTACTCAATATTTCCTCTTCTCCCGCCAACAGTTCCGGCGACGAATATTCTTTAA
>CAJOFP010000154.1 GCA_905233795.1 uncultured Oscillibacter sp.
CCGGAAAACGCGGCGATTGAAAATATAGAAAACACGGCGGAGGACGGCGCGAATATGGACGAAAAAAATACCGGGGACGCGGCGTTGGATAATCCACGCAATCAGGACGAAATTGGCGAACGTGAATTATTAATCGTAAGTTTCGGGACAAGTTATAACGACGCCCGGCGATTGAATATCGGCGCGATTGAAAACGCGATGGAAAACGCGTTCCCGGATTGGAGCGTCCGTCGGGCGTTTACAAGTGATATGATTATCCGGCATATTGACAAGCGTGACGGCGTGTTGATAGATAATGTCAAAGCCGCGTTGGAACGGGCGAAGAATAACGGCGTAAAAGTTCTGACCGTACAGCCTACGCATTTAATGGACGGGTTTGAATATCAGGATTTAATCGCGGAACTGGCGGAATATGACGGGAATTTTGAATCTATTGTGACGGGCGCGCCGTTGTTGTCGGATGATGAGGATTTTAAAATAATCGCAAACGCGATTGTAAACGCCACGGCGGAATATGACGACGGCGAAACGGCGATCTGCTTTATGGGACACGGCACGGAAGCGGAATCGAACGGGATTTATGCCCGTATGCAGGAAGAATTAAATAATTTAGATATAAAAAATTATTTTATCGGCACAGTAGAGGCGAAGCCGGATATAAATGATTTATTAGACGCCGTATCAAACGGAGGATATAAACGGGTGATTTTACGTCCTTTGATGATAGTCGCGGGGGATCATGCCAATAACGATATGGCGGGAGACGACCCGGAAAGCTGGAAAAGTCAATTTGAGGCGGCGGGACTGGATGTGACTTGTATTTTAGAGGGCTTGGGCGAATTGCCGGAAGTACGGGATTTATTTGTATTACACGCTCAAACAGCGATTGAAGAATTAAAAAATTAAATATCGCGTAGAATGAAAAATAAAATAAAAATGCGTATAATATTAATCGGCCTCGGATGTGGGACGGAAAATATCACGCGAGAAAGTCTGGACGCGTTAAAAAACGCGGATATAATAATTGGATCCGCGAGAGTTTTAAAAGAGATTGAAGAGATTGAAAAAGATATAAAAATCACGCCGGAACGATACGCGGCGATTTATCCCGAAAAAATATTGGAAATATTAAAAATATTAAATTTATCGCGTGATGATAATAAAAGCAATAAAAATATTTGTATCGTATACGGCGGAGATACGGGATTTCATTCCGGGGCGGGAAGTTTGATAAAATTATTAGAGCGTGAAAAAAGGGAAAATAAAGATAATAAAAAAGATTTTGAAATAAATTATAAAATTTTGCCCGGAATTTCGACGGCGCAGGTATTATCGGCGCGGCTGGGGCGGTCTTGGCAGGATTGGAATTTTATCAGCGCCCACGGCGTGGAGTGCGATATAATACAGGCTGTATTGACAGGTCGTCCCGCGTTTTTATTGACGGATAAAATAAACAGTCCGGACGCGTTATGCCGTGAATTGGCGCGGGCCGGACTGGATAATTTAAATATTATAATCGCTGAAAATCTTGGGCAGTCGGATGAGAAAATATATTTTATGACAGCCGGAAAAGCGGCGGAAATGAAATTCGCGGATTTATCTGTCATGCTGATGGAAGCCGCGCCGGAACCGGTCAGAATTTCCGGGATTTTAGATAAAGATTTTATACGCGTATCGGACAGCGGGATAAAAATCCCGATTACGAAACAGGAAGTCCGGGCGGTAATGATAAGCAAATTAGCTGTTCAATATCAGGATATAATATGGGATATAGGCGCGGGGACCGGAAGCGTCGGAATTGAGATGGCGACGCGGGCACGGCGCGTGTACGCGATTGAACGGCGTCCTGAGGCGCTGAATTGTATAGAGAAAAACCGGGAAAAATTTCACGCGTGGAATTTAAATATTATACCGGGACAGGCGCCGGAAATATTAAAAATATTGCCCGCGCCGGACGCGGTATTGATCGGCGGAAGCGGCGGATATTTGCGGGATATTTTAGAATATATTATAAAATTTATAATTCATAAAAAACCGGATTTGCGAATCTGTATCAGCGCGATTACGATAGAAACGGTTACGGAAAGTTTAGAATTTTTGAAAATTCTGGAAGAATCGGGATTTGAAACGGAAGTCACACAAATCAGCGCAAGTCATTCGCGTGTGACGCCAAGCGGAAGCCATATGATGTTGGCGGCGAATCCGGTATATATTATCTTATCGCGGCGCGTATGAAACGCGTATAAAATAAAACGCGATAAAAATTTGAAATAAAATAAATATAAAATAAACGGGAGAAGTAAATTATTATGATTCGGCTTTTGCTCGCGTCGATGTCGTCGGGAAGCGGGAAAACGGTTTTAACCTGCGCTTTTCTGGAAGCGTTACGCCGTCGCGGATATAAAATTCATGCGTTTAAATGCGGGCCGGATTATATAGACCCGAAATTTCATAGGATGATAGACGGCGTCAAAAGTCGCAATCTGGATTTGTTTCTTGCGGATTTAAATCAAGATAAATTAAAATTAATATATGCGGACGCGATAGAAAAAAGCGGCGCGGACGCGGTAATCTGTGAGGGCGTCATGGGTTATTATGACGGCTTGGGCGGCGTCACGGATCAGGGAAGCGCGTGGGATACGGCGCGGATTTTGCGTCTGCCCGCGCTTTTGATTGTAAACGCAAAGGCGAACAGTCTGACGCTGGCGGCGCAAATACGCGGTTTACGCGATTTCCGGGAAAATAATAATATGATCGGCATATTTTTAAACGCTTGTTCAAGAGATTTATATAAAATATTATCGCCGGTATTGGAACAGGAAACCGGGCTGCCTGTACTGGGATATTTGCCGCGTATGAAAGAAGCGGAATTTAAAAGCCGTCACTTGGGATTAAATCCGCCGGATGAGGATCGGCGCGTTGGCGTTAAAACTGGAAGAATGCGCGGATTTGGATAGATTATTTAAATTATGCGAAGATAATAATATGAATATTAATTTAGAAAAAAACGCGCCGGATCATGATTTTAATAATATAAATAATAAAATAAAAATAGCCGTGGCGCGGGACGCGGCGTTGAATTTGATTTACCCCGAAAATCTGGAAATATTAAAAAAATTCGGCGCGGAAATTGTTTTTATTAGCTTATTAAAAGATAAAAATTTGCCGGATGATATAGGCGGATTATATCTGCCGGGCGGTTATCCTGAATGTCACGCGAAAGAGCTTTATGAAAATTTGGCTATGCGTGAAGATATATTAAAAATAATTCAAAACGGATTGCCGGTTGTCGCGGAGGGCGGCGGATTTTTATATCTGGGACAGGAAATCAAGAATCAGGACGGGGAAAGTTATCGCATGACGGGCATATTGCCGGGGAAAGCGTTTCCGGTCGGACGCCCCGTCAGGTTCGGATACGCGTACATGACGGCGCGTGAAGATAGCTTATTATTTCGCGCCGGTGATCGAGTTCCGGTTCACGCGTTTCACTATTGGGACAGTACGGAAAACGGAAGTGATTTTGAATTTCAAAAGCCGATTTCAAAGCGTACATGGCGCGGCGGTTTCGCAAACGCGAATTTATACGCGGCGTTTTCACGTTTGTATTTCCCCGGACGCCCGGAAATAGCGGAAAGATTTGTCCAAGCCGCGAAAAAATATAAAAATATAGAATAAATAAATCTTGTGAATAAGATTGAATAAGATTGAAAAAGATTGAGAAAGTTTAAAAAAGATAAATAAAAAGCGTGTGGGATAGGATATGACAGGCGAAAATAATTTATATAATTTATATCATGAAATAAAAAATAAAATCGCGCCGCCGGATGAAAAAGCGTATCGGGAAGCCCGTAAGCGTTGGAATGAAATAGCGAAGCCGATTGGAAGTCTGGGATTATTAGAAGATATAATATGCGATATAGCGGCGTTGACAGGGAGCGCGGATGTGGATTTGTCGCGCAAGGCGGTCTTGATATTCTGCGGGGATCACGGCGTCACGGCGCAAGGCGTCGCGCAGACGGGTCAAAATGTGACGCGTATCGCGGCGCGGGAAATGACAAAAGGTCGCACGGCGGTCTGTCAGATGGCCGCCGTCGCCGGGTGTGACGTGCGCGTGATTGACATGGGTATGATGAAAAGCACGGATAATAATAATAATAATAATAATCCGGACAGAAAAATAATAGATTGTTCCGTTGGAAACGGTACGGCGGATTTTACACGCGGTCCGGCGATGACGCGGAAACAGGCGGAACAGGCGATTAAAAACGGGATGGAAATTGTAAGAAAAGCGCGGGATGAAAATATTAATTTAATTGCCGTTGGAGAAATGGGGATCGGCAACACGACGGCGGCCAGCGCGATTACGGCTGTTTTATTAAATCTCCCGGCGCGGGATGTGACGGGACGCGGCGCCGGTCTGGACAGTACGGGATTGGAGCGGAAAATAAAAGCCGTCGAACAGGGGATTTATATCAATCAGCCGGATAGATTAGATATAATAGATATATTGTCTAAAATCGGCGGTTTTGAATTGGCGGGAATGTGCGGCGCGTTTCTGGGCGCGGCGGTTTATAAAATCCCGGCTCTGATAGACGGATTCCCAAGCGCGGCGGCGGCGTTATGCGCTGTAAAATTCTGTCCGGCGGTATCAAAAGCGATTTTCGCAAGTCATGTTTCAGCGGAACCGTCGGGGGAATTATTATTAAACGCGATGAATCAAACGCCGTTGATTCGCGCCGGAATGCGTCTGGGCGAAGGTACGGGAGCTGTAGCGGTCATGCCGCTTTTGGATATGGCGTTGTCTGTCTATCGAAATTGCTATACGTTTCAGGAAGCCAATATTACAGCTTATCAGGATTATAATAATTAAATATTATAAAAATAAGCGGGATTAGAATAAAATATAAATAAAATATAAAATATGATGATTTTAATAGTAGGCGGCGCGGGAAGCGGCAAAAGCGCGTTCGCGGAAGATTTATTAATAAAATTATCGGGCGATAAAATGTTGAGATTTTATATCGCCACAATGGAGCCGTATGGAGAGGAAGCGGCGGCGAGAATCAGGAAACATCAGGAAGCGCGGGCGCGTAAAAATTTTATTACATGTGAAAGATATGTAAATCTTGCGGGGTTGACGGATGAAGATTTTATAAAATCGGCGGCGGATAAAAATTTAAATTTAAATAGCGCGATTTTATTGGAATGTCTGGGGAATTTGTGCGCGAATGAGCTTTATAGCGTAAACGGCGCGGGAAATGATACGGAAGAGGCGATTATGCGCGGGATTTTAAATTTAAAATCGAGATGTAAAATTTTCATAATCGTGTCAAACGATGTTTTTCAGGGCGGAAAAGATTATCAGGGGGACACGGAAAATTATTTGAAAATTTTAGCGCGGTTAAACCGGCGTATCGCGGCGCTGTCGGACGGCGTATGTGAAATCGCCTGCGGGATTCCCATATGGTACAAGTGGCGGAAAATATAAAAATATAAAAATATAATTAAGATATGATAAAAAAGCGATAAAAAAATGATAGAACAAGTACGAAAATTAATTTGCGTATTGGCGGCGGCGTTCGGGATGTTTTCGGCGATTCCCGTCCCGGATTTTTTATATTTATATCAGGATGAAAATATAGATATAAATAATAATAAATATATTTTATGCGCGTTTCCCGTGATTGGACTTGTAATCGGAATATCATGTCAAATCTGGGTGTTGTTTTGTGATTGGCTTTCGCTGTCGGATATTTTACGCGGCGCGGGCTTGTGTCTGTTGCCGTTGATAATCACGGGCGGGATTCATTTGGATGGTTACGCGGATACCTGTGACGCGTTGGCCAGTTACGCCTCCCCGGAGCGGCGGCGTGAGATTTTAAAAGACCCAAGACGCGGCGCGTTTGCGATTATAAAATTATGCGCGTATTTTATCGCTCTTTTCGCGCTCTGTACGGCTTTATATATTGAAAACGCGTGTATTTTAATCTTGATTTTTATATTTTCAAGATGTCTTTCCGGTATCGCGCTATTATTTTTTATATTATCAAAAAATAACGGAATGGCATATGATTTTAAAGCGCAAGCGGATCAAAAAAGCCGGAAAATTATCTTGCTGGAAGCCGTCTTGACAGGTTTGATTTTATGCGTGTTTTATAAATTAACCGGCTTGATAATTTTAATCACAGCGTTATGGAATTTAAAACGCGCTGATGATATAGCAAGACGGGATTTCGGCGGCTGGTCCGGCGATTTGGCGGGATGGGTTTTACAGAAAACCCGGATTATAATTTCCGCTTTTTCCGCCAGTAATCTATTTAAATATCCGGCGGCCTCCCGCGCCTCCCGTTCCGATTTTTCAACAGGTATCACGCCGCCGCCCGTCTCCGTGGCGATTACAATTTCATATTGCGCCAATCTTTCCGACAGTTTTTTTAATTTTTCAATATTATATCCAATCCGCGCCGCCTGTTCCTGTACGTCCCACACGACGCTATATTTATATAACTCATTTTCATCGCAATTTAAAATTTTAGCGGCGACGGCGCGTTTGCCGT
>CAJOFP010000155.1:0-5148 GCA_905233795.1 uncultured Oscillibacter sp.
AAAACAGGATAAAATAATTTATAATAATTATTTATTTATGCTAAAATAAAAAAACAATCAAAACCCTCTTGACAAGGGGTCTGATTTGTGGTAAGATAAATCACTTTTGATGGCGTTTGTATAAAATGCCATTTTATAAATCGCTGTTATAATAGCACAATCCCCACGCGAACGCAAGAGGAGCCGGAAAATCTTTAACAACTCATCCCCGCGTGTCATTATGGGTTATTATTTATTATTATATTTATTATTATATTTATTATATGATTTGATTTGTCCCGTCCGGCGCGGGACGGGCGGATTGGGAAATAAAATAATATTTAAATATTGATTTAAAATATTGATGATAAGCGAACAGACGCGGGCGTATGAGAGAAAGGCGGTCCAGATATGGTCAGATTCAAATCCTATGGCAAAACCAAACGCAGAAATTTCGCGCGCTATGAAGAAGTCGTACCCATGCCGAACTTGTTGGAAATCCAGAAAAATTCGTATAAAGAGTTTTTGGAAACCGGATTGCGTGAGGTATTTCAGGACGTGGGAGCGATTACGGATTATCAGGGCAATCTGGAATTGACTTTTATTGATTATAAGATGGACGAAAAGCCCAAATACAGCGTGGAGGAGTGCAAAGCCAGAGACGCCACTTACGCCGCGCCGTTGAAAGTCAAAGCGCGGTTACGCAATAAAGAAACGGAAGTCATGAAAGAACAGGAATTGTTTATGGGCGATTTCCCGTTGATGACGCATTCCGGGACTTTCGTGATTAACGGCGCGGAACGCGTCGTCGTGTCTCAGATTGTACGTTCCCCCGGCGTGTATTACGGAAAAGAAAATGATTTAAAAACGGATATTCCCATTTTATCCTGCACAGTCATTCCGTATCGGGGCGCGTGGCTGGAATACGAGACGGACGCCAATGAGATTTTTTGGGTTCGGATTGATAAAAATCGAAAAATTACCGTAACCTGTTTAATTCGCGCCATGGGATTAAAAACGGATCAGGAGATTTTAGATCGCTTCGGCGACGATCCGAGGATTGCCACGACGTTGGAAAAAGACCCGTGCAAGACGTATGAGGACGCCATGCTGGAAATTTATCGCAAATTGCGTCCCGGCGAGCCGCCGACGGTGGAGGCGTCCGATTCGCTTTTGAACAGTTTGTTTTTTGACGCCCGGCGTTATGATTTGTCTGTAGTCGGCAGATATAAATTTAATAAAAAATTATCTTTATGGCAGCGCGTGACGGGATATAAATTACTTGGCGGCGAAAAAGACCCCGCGACGGGTGAATTATTGCCCGTGATTCATCCGGCGACCGGTGAAGTTTTATTTGAGGCCGGGCATTTATTGACGAAAGAGGACGCGAAATTACTGGACGCCGTCGGCGTATATGAAGTTACGATTGACGTAGAGGGCGAGCCGCTCCGGGTGCAGTCCAATCGTATGTGCGATATGTCTTATTATGTGGATTTTGACCCGAAAGAAGTTTGCGGGATTCGGGAACGCGTGAGGCTGTCTGTATTATTGGATTTGTTAAAAAAATACAAGGGCGAGGTGCTTCAGGATCAGATTATATTAAACCGTGATAAATTAGCGCCGAAGCATATTATTATAGATGATATATTAGCGTCTATTAATTATATGCACGGTCTTTGTTGCGCTGTGTGGGCGAATTGTTACAGAATCAATTTCGCATTGGATTTTCCCGCATGGAACGCGTTGTCCGGGAGCGCATGACGATACAGGATTTGGAATCCGTCACGCCGCAGAGCTTGATTAATATCCGGCCCGTGACGGCGGCGATTAAAGAATTTTTCGGCTCCAGTCCGTTAAGTCAGTTTATGGATCAGACAAATCCGCTGGCGGAATTGACGCATAAGCGGCGTTTATCGGCGTTAGGCCCCGGCGGACTGTCACGCGAACGGGCGAATATGGAAGTCCGCGACGTGCATTATTCGCATTATGGGCGTATGTGTCCGATAGAGACGCCTGAAGGGCCGAATATAGGTTTGATTTCTTATCTGGCGACGTATGCCCGCGTAAATGATTACGGCTTTATAGAAACGCCGTACCGCGCTGTGGATAAAAAGACGGGAATTATATCTAAAGAAATCACTTATATGACGGCGGATGAGGAAGATAATTATATTGTCGGCCCCGCGGCGGAGCCCACGGATGAGGACGGACGGTTATTAAATCAGCGCATTACGGCGCGGCATCGTGACGAGATTGTCGTCGTAGACAGGGAATTAATAGATTATATCGACGTATCCCCGCGCATGATGGTTTCAATCGCCACGGCCATGATCCCGTTTTTGCCCAATGACGACGCGAACCGGGCTTTGATGGGCGCGAATATGCAGCGTCAGGCGGTGCCGCTGTTAAGACCCGATTCGCCGATTGTCGGAACCGGCATGGAACATAAAGTCTGCGTCGATTCTGAAATTACGGTCTTGGCCGAGGGCGACGGCGTTGTGACTTCGCTGGACGCCCGCCATGTGACGGTGCGTTATGATGATAATATCAACAACGGCGATTTAAGCGGCGTTACGAAAGATTATCCGTTGATTAAATTTTTAAGATCGAATCACACGACGTGTATCAATCAAAGACCGATTGTAAATGTCAATGACCGGGTACACGGCTGGAGAATCACGCCGGACGGTGAAAGAGAAGCGCCGACGGTCTTGGCGGACGGCCCCGCCACGGATCAGGGCGAAATCGCGCTCGGACAAAATATTTTAGTCGGCTTCATGACTTGGGAGGGCTATAATTACGAAGACGCGGTGTTATTAAACGAACGTCTTGTCCGGGATGATGTTTACACGTCGATTCATATTGAGGAATTTGAGATTGACGCCCGCGACACGAAATTAGGCCCGGAGGAAATCACAAGGGATATTCCCAACGTCGGTGATGACGCGTTGAAAGACTTGGACGAAAACGGGATTATACGCGTAGGCGCGGAAGTGAAATCCGGGGATATATTAGTCGGCAAAGTGACGCCGAAAGGCGAGACGGATTTAACGGCGGAAGAGAGATTATTGCGGGCTATCTTCGGCGAAAAGGCGCGGGAAGTGCGCGATACTTCGTTGAAAGTCCCGCACGGCGAAAGCGGTATAGTATTAGATACTAAGACGTTTACACGCGAGGACGGAGACGATCTGGGCGCCGGTGTGAATATGGTCGTCCGGGTATATATCGCGCAGCGGCGTAAGATTCAAGTCGGCGACAAGATGGCCGGACGGCATGGCAATAAAGGCGTCGTATCCCGGATTCTGCCGCAGGAAGATATGCCGTTTTTACCCGACGGCACGCCGCTGGATATAGTATTGAATCCCTTGGGCGTCCCGTCCCGTATGAATATCGGACAGGTTTTGGAAGTGCATTTGGGTTACGCCGCGCATAAGCTGGGATATAAAGTCGCCACGCCGATTTTTGACGGCGCGAGAGAAGAGGATATTTCGGCCATGCTGGAAGAAGCCGGATTAGACCCGGAGGGCAAGAGCGTTTTATATGACGGAAGAACCGGCGAGCCGTTTGATAATAAAGTCACAGTCGGCTATGTGTATTTCTTGAAACTGCATCATTTGGTTGACGATAAAATCCACGCGAGATCGACAGGCCCGTATTCGCTGGTGACGCAGCAGCCGTTGGGCGGCAAAGCGCAATTCGGCGGACAGCGTTTCGGCGAAATGGAAGTCTGGGCCTTGGAGGCTTACGGCGCGGCGTATACGCTGCAGGAGATTTTGACTGTCAAGTCTGACGATGTGACAGGCCGTGTGCGGACGTATGAATCTATCGTGAAAGGCCATAACGTGCCGCGTCCGGGCGTGCCGGAGTCTTTCAAAGTTCTTGTGAAAGAATTGCAGTCTTTATGTCTGGATATTGAAGTATTGGACGCGGAAGGCAATATGATCGAACTGCGCGACGACGATGACGCCATGGATACGTTTAATCTTGCCCGTATGGACGCCGAGGAAGACGAGCGCCGGGGCCGGGGTTACGACGCGGCGGCGGAATTTGAGCAAGCCGGTTATGACGTACAGGACGCCCCGGATGACGCCGGAGCGGACGCGGGCGATTACGGCGACGAGGATGACGACGATTACGGCGACGAGGGCGACGACGGATACGGCGGCGCGCTTGGCTCGTATGGCGGCGCCAGTTTCGACGAAGGCGAAACCGGATACGGCGGCGGTTTTATTGATGATTGAATAAATAACCCCATTTCCGGCGGGTATAAATTATTAAATTAAATTATACCCGCCGGAGAACCCGAAAGGAGACAGACCGTATGACGGAAAACAAGAATCAAAATATCGTGTTTGACGCGATCAAAATCGGCATGGCGTCCCCGGAGCAGATTCGTTCATGGTCTTATGGGGAAGTCAAGAAGCCGGAGACGATTAATTATCGAACGCTCAAGCCGGAACGCGACGGCTTATTCTGCGAACGCATTTTCGGGCCTATTAAAGACTGGGAATGCCATTGCGGGAAATATAAAAAAATAAGATATAAAGGCAAAATCTGCGACCGGTGCGGCGTGGAAGTGACGAGAGCGAAAGTCCGGCGCGAACGCATGGGGCATATTGAATTGGCGACGCCCGTTTCGCATATCTGGTATTTCAAAGGCATACCGTCCAGAATGGGTTTATTATTGGATATATCGCCCCGGATTCTGGAAAAAGTTTTATATTTCGCTAATTATATCGTCACGGATCCGGGCGAAACGCCGCTGGCGAAAAATCAGATTTTATCGGATCGTGAATATCGGGATTATCGTGAGAAATACGAGGATGATTTTCAGGCGGGCATGGGCGCGGAGGCCGTGCAGAAATTACTGCGCGACGTGGATTTGGATGTCCTGTCGGAACAGCTTCACAAGGAATTAAAATCGGCTTCAGGACAGAAAAAAGCGCGGATTGTGAAGCGTCTGGAAGTCGTGGACGCGTTTAGATTGTCCGGAAACAAGCCGGAATGGATGGTAATTGACGTATTGCCCGTGATTCCGCCGGAATTGCGTCCTATGGTGCAACTGGACGGCGGCAGATTCGCAACGTCGGATTTAAATGATTTATATCGGCGTGTGATTAATCGCAATAACAGATTAAGAAGATTGATTCAGTTGAACGCGCCGGATAT
>CAJOFP010000155.1:5241-7400 GCA_905233795.1 uncultured Oscillibacter sp.
GTCGTTTCCGGCAGAATTTGCTTGGCAAGCGCGTGGACTATTCGGGACGGTCTGTTATTGTCGTAGGCCCGGAATTGAAAATCTATCAATGCGGCGTGCCTAAAGAAATGGCGGTTGAGTTATTCCGGCCTTTTATCATGAAAAAATTAGTCGAGGACGGTACGGCGAATAATATCAAATCAGCCAAAAAAATGGTTGACAAGGGCGTCACGGAAGTATGGGACGCGCTGGATGTGATTATCAAAGACCATCCGGTGATGTTAAACCGGGCGCCGACGCTGCATAGACTGGGTATTCAGGCCTTTGAGCCGGTACTGGTGGAAGGCAGGGCGTTAAAATTACACCCGTTGAACTGTACGGCGTTCAACGCCGATTTCGACGGCGATCAAATGGCGATTCATGTGCCGTTAAGCGCGGAAGCGCAGGCGGAAGCCAGAATTTTAATGCTTTCGGCGAATAATTTACTGCGTCCGCAGGACGGCGGGCCGGTAACAGTCCCGACGCAGGATATGGTTCTGGGGTCTTATTATTTAACAATGGATCGCATGGACGAAAACGAGCGGTTCTGGTGCGTGGACGCCGGGCATACAAGTCTGCCGGAGGGCGAGGCGCTTCCCGTACAGGATTTCAGAAACGCCAATTCTGAAATCGAGCGTTTGAATAAAGCGTTATTACACGGCGATTTCGCGGGATTAAGCGACCGGGAAATCGCAAAATGTAAAAAAGCGAAAGCGCTTGGAATTAAAAAATTTCATCCGGCTGTCTATCGGACAAAGCATGTCTATGCCCGTGAGGAAGAGGCTTTAATGGCCTATCAGGACGGCGTAATCGGCCCGCACTGTCCGATTATGGTTCGCAAGACAAGAACACGCGAGTCGGACGGTCAGGAATTTACGCGTCTGGTGGAAGTCACGCCGGGACGGATTATATTTAATCAAAATATCCCGCAGGATTTGGGCTTTGTGGATCGCAACGATCCGGATCATATCTGTGATTATGAAATCACATGGACTTGCGGCAAAAAAGAACTCGGTCAGATTGTGGATCGCGTAATTAATAAACACGGCTTCACAATGGCGGCTGAAGTGCTGGACGCAATCAAAGCCACGGGCTATAAATATTCGACGAAAGCCGCGATTACGGTTTCCATCTGGGATATGTCCATCCCGGAGAGCAAATATAAAATGGTTCGGGAAACTGAAGAACGCGTCGTGGAGATTGAGAATCAATATCGCATGGGCTTCATGACGAATCACGAGAGATATAAACAGGTCGTCGATATTTGGGAAGATACGACGGATAAAGTGTCGGCGGCTTTGCAGGATAATTTAGATAGATTTAATCCCATATTCATGATGGCCGATTCCGGCGCCCGCGGTTCCATGAAGCAGATTAGACAGCTTGCCGGAATGCGCGGCTTGATCGCCAATACCGCCGGACGGACGATTGAAATCCCGATTAAAGCCAATTATCGGGAGGGCTTGACGGCGCTGGAATATTTTATCTCCAGCCGCGGCGCGAGAAAGGGCCTTGCCGATACGGCGTTGAGAACCGCCGACTCAGGATATTTGACCCGTCGTATGGTGGATGTCTCTCAGGAAGTGATTATCCGTGAGGAAGACTGCCGCGTGGGACACGGAATCAGGGTCAGCGAAATCAGCGAGGGCGGACAGGTAATTGAAAGACTGTCTGACCGGCTCCGGGGACGTTTTTTGGTCGGCGATGTGCTTGATCCCGATACGGGCGAGCTTTTAATTTCTAATCGCGTCATGCTCGGCGACGCCGAAACGAAAATTTTAGAAACCCGTAAATGGGTGCAGAATAATCCCGATCAGAATGATCAATGCGCGTTTGATCCGTCCGTCCCGAACAGTCGGCCTATAGTCATGATTCGTACTGTTTTGACCTGCCGCGCCAAAAGCGGCGTGTGCGCCCGCTGTTACGGCATGAATCTGGCGACGCAACAGCCTGTCGGCTCAGGAGAAGCCGTGGGCATTATCGCCGCGCAGTCTATCGGCGAACCCGGTACGCAATTAACCATGCGTACTTTCCATACGGGCGGTCTGGCCGGCGGCGATATTACGCAAGGTCTGCCCCGCGTGGAAGAGTTATTCGAGGCCCGCAAACCCAAACGTATGGCGACTATTTCGGAAATTTCC
>CAJOFP010000156.1 GCA_905233795.1 uncultured Oscillibacter sp.
TATCGGTCTATTCGCATGTATATGTTTAAAGGCGTTCGGCACATGGCGACCCGCGCTCTGGATGTGGGTTTGTTCACGCTGGATCAGGCTATAGCTGAAGCGTTTCATGTGGACGTACATTTGGCGCATACTTATTTGTTAAGCAATTATGAGGACTGTCAAAACTCGGATTATTGCAGACAGGCTTATAATAACGTCGCCGTGGAACTGACCCGCGCTTTGAATTTCTTTAAATTCAGCCATCCCGAAAGTCACTTGTCGGGCATGTGGGTATTTGGCGGCGGCGCCGTGATTGAGCCGTTACGGAAAGCGATTTCCAGCAATCTGGATTTGAAAGTCCATCGCATTATCGGCATGATACCCGGTTCGGAAACGATTGGTAATGACGCGTATTCATTCGCGCCCGCCGTCGGCATTACAGAGGCGTTTGAGGGCGCGGACAAGTCGTTTATTAAAAAGCGGCGCGATTTGCCTTTTAAAGTCTCGATCAATCTTTCAGCCGTCAACGAAAAGCGTATTAACCCGATGGCCGCCATTCCCGCTATCGCGTTGATTTTAATCGGCGCGGCGTTGTTCGGCAAATTCGCCGTATATGATTTATTACAGGACGCGGCGCGGGCGCGGCAGGAAGTCACGCAAGTCAGGGCGCAGTTGGACGCCGGTTACGCGCAGGTAGAGGAATACGGCGAATTAAACGAAGTTTACGCGCATTACACGACATCGGGCATGACCGAGGAAGAACTGACCCGGACGGATCGGGTCGCCGTCATGGAATTATTACGCCGCGCCGTTCTGCCCCGCACGCCGTTGGACAGCTGGTCTTTGAGCGGCAATCGGCTTTCGTTGACCATCAGCGGCGCGACGCTGGAAGCCGTCAACCAGACTGTTTCCGCGATTCGGGAAGAGCCGCTTGTGGATTTTTGCAACGTCAGCGCCGCCGCCACCGGAGACGGAAACGTGACGGCTAATATCACAATCGACCTGAAACCCAATTCGGAGGAGGATCAGGAACAGAATGGACTTTCTCAGTCGTGAGTTTACCCGCACGGAAAAAATTTTAATTGTATTTTTATCCGTGCTTTTAATCGCTTTGATATATTATCGCTTTCTATACAGACCAGTCAAACAGGAAATTGAACAGTGCAACGCCCAGCGGGACGCCATGCGGGTAGAATTATCACAAGTCCAAAATCGCCTTACGCAATTAAAACGAATGCGGGAGGAACTGGATCGCTTGGGGCGTATCGGCTATACAAGCCGTATGCCCAGTTATAACAGCAGTGAAGCGGAAATCAGCTTTTTAAATGACGTTTTGGCGGACGCGAATCAATTTTCGATTTCATTTTCAAACGTCACGCGCAATAATGACCAGATACGCCGGAATTTTTCATTGCGTTTCACGACATACAGTTACAGAGACGCCGAACAGATTTTAACCGGTCTGACGACGGGAGAAAATCGCTGTCTTTTGGGCGATATGCGTTTATCGTCATCGAACGACGGTGACGCTTCAGTCAGCGTGACCGCGACGTTTTTCGAGACTTTAGTAGGCGGTACGCCGGATAAAGGTCTGCCCACGCAAAGCGATAGATAAATTTATTAATAAATATTAATAAATATATTTATATATTAATTTTGAAAATTTTTACAGAACGGACTTAATTTTTCTTGTATCGCGCCGATATTAAAAATGAAAAGTTCGTTTAGCTGTGCGGATGGAAATATAATACGCCCGATGGGGCATATTCAAAGCTGTCTCACCGGAAAGGCGGGACGGCTTTGAGTTTTTTATTTTTATATAATAAATCGCTGGCGGCGGGAGGTATTATTATGATAAACAATCGGACGAAAAAACGCTTTTTCGCCTTTTTATTGATTCTGGCGTTTTTATCAACGCCGATAAAAGCGGCGTCGATAGACGACAACGGAACGTCCGTCGCGGGACAAATCGCCTGTCGTTTTTTTCCGGCTCAATCGTTCCGGTATGATTATCAGAATTTAAACGCGCAAAATCAGGGATCAAACGCCGGTTGGATGAATAATAACGCCGATGAAACGCCGGAATTTGTTCCGGGCATAACGCACGCTGTCGGCGCGGAATTGTCGTATCCGTCGGAACTGTCCGATCAGGGTTTCGCCTCGCTGGAAAGCGTGGATGAACTGCCGGAATCTTATGACGCTGTGGCCGCCGGATTGTTACCGCCTGTCCGCAATCAAGGTTCCAATCCTTTATGCTGGGCTTTCTGCGCGGCGGGCACGGCGGAAGCGAATCTCATAAAACAAATCGCCGACGGCGTCATGGACGCCCCGGAGAATTGGAATCCTGTTTCAGGCGCGAACTTTTCGGAACTGCATATGGGATATGCCGCGAGTATGTATCATGGCGCCACGTCAAAAGGCGTCGTCAACGATCAGGGATGGCGCAGAATCCCAAGCGGCGGCGGCAATCGTTTCATATCTTCCGCCTATTTAATGCGCGGAACTGATTTGGGCGGCATAGTAAACGAAAAAGACGATCCGTATATCAGCCGCTTGACTTCTTACAGAAATTTAAGCGTAACGCGAAGCAAACCCAAAAGCTATACGGTGGAGAATATTATTTATTTGACCGGTTCAAGCCGGCCGGGCGCGCTTCAAGTACAGCAGATCAAATCGGCGGTAATGACTTATGGCGCCGTCAGCGCCGCTATGTGTTATGACCAGTCCACCACCGCCAACGACGCGGGAAAAACCACAAAATATTATAATAAACAACACGCCGCTTATTATCTCAATCAAAAATTAAGCACAAATCATGAAGTTCTGATTGTCGGCTGGGATGATACGTTTTCCCGATTGAATTTTAACGCGGCTGTCCGTCCGTCCGCTGATGGCGCGTGGCTGGTTCGAAACTGCTGGGGCGGCGGAAGTTACGGCATTCAAAATATGGATGCCGCCCATAAAGGCTATTTCTGGATTTCTTATGAAGACAAAAGTTTCCCGGTGGACTGCTATTGCGTTGACGGCCTTCATCAATATGACGCGGATGAATCCGTTTACGAATATGACAAACTTGGAATGTTAAATTATGACTATACCTATAAAATCTCATCATCATCCAGAAGAACAAATTTTTACGCGCAGACTTGGACTTCCGGAAACACGGATGAAATCATAACATCTGTCCGGCTTTTTTTGCCATCCAATAATATCCGTGTGGAAGTAGACGCGGCGACGGGATTCAAAAAAGGCGCGTTCACAACATCCGGTTATGCTTTTACTTCACGAGGCTCTAAAGATTTTCAATATCCCGGCTGGTATACAGTCGATTTTGATAAGCCGTTCCATGTGAGCGCGAATAGCAATTTCGCCGTGATTGTCCGGCTGACAGTCCCGGACGAGTTCAGTTTAGGCTCCGGCGCCGCGATTGGTTACGCCGGTAAGAATGGCCTTTCAGGCGGCGGTCTGACCGCGGGCGTGGCATTCTCAAGCGCAAACGGGAAAAGTTGGTCGTCCATAAACAATATCTGTCTGAAAGCTATCACGCATTCTAATGCGCTTACGCCGACGCCCACCCCTACGCCTACAATCGAATGGGTATGGATAACGCCTACCCCTACGCCTACTCCCACTTCCACCTATACTCCCGCTCCCACTTCCACCAATACGCCTACTCCCACTTC
>CAJOFP010000157.1 GCA_905233795.1 uncultured Oscillibacter sp.
TCCGGTTTGGGCGCGTCGGGGATAATCCGGCGGCTGATTTTCTCGTAAGAATTTAACAACGGGAATAAGCATAACGCGCAAGTTAAATTAAATATCGTGTTCGTATTCGCTATCATGCCGGAATTGACGGTCCGATTCCAGAGATTGTCTAAAAATCCGGCTTTGTGGATAAAAAATACGGATGTTAAAACTAAAACCGTCTCGCTGAGATTAAATAAAATATTGACAATGCCGACGCGTTTGGCGTCGGTTTCGGCGCCGATCGAACAGACAATAGCGGTCGTGACGCAGTCGCCCAAGTAAATCCCGACGATAACGGCGTAAATAGATTGAAACGTCAGCATACCGGTAGCGGAAAAGGCCTGTAAAATGCCGACGGTCGCCGATGAGCTTTGCAATATAAACGCGATAGCGGCGCCGGTAATATAGCCCAAAAACGGATTGGAGCCCAAACGGGAGAAAATATCTTCCACCATGCCGGATTCGGCGAGCGTATTGACCGCGCCGGTCATGTTTAATAAGCCTGAAAACAAAATGCCGAAACCGATTGCGATACCGCCTATGGAACGGGCGTTTTTGACTTTTCCGCTCATGATAATTACCATGCCGATAATCAAAGCGATACAGGACAGGGAGGACGGCTGGAAAATCCGAAGCCATGACGCGCCGCCGGATGTATTTAAATCCAGAAGCCGGATAATTTGTCCCGTGACAGTGGTTCCGACGTTCGCGCCGATGATAATGCCAAGCGATTGATGAAGCGTTAAAATGCCCGCGCCGACTAATCCGGCTGTAATGACGATAGTCGCCGTGGAGGATTGAATCAAAGCCGTGATGAACACGCCCAATATAAAGGCTTTGACGGGATTGTCCGTCACATGTTCCATAGCGATTTTGAGCGTCCCGGAGGAATTTTCTTTGAGAGAATCCCCCATGAGGCGCATACCATATAGAAACATCGCCAGACCGCCCAGAAGCGAGAGAACGTCAAAAAAACTCATCACAGGACACCCCTTTCCGTTTGTAAGCAGATTGCAATCAAATTTTGAAATTCTAAAATTTTTGAAAATTATAATAATTTGAATTTATTATAATTTAATTATAATTTACCGGCGGGACAAAAGCAATGAAAAATATGATGATTATAATAGCAAATCCGGCGCGGAGCGAAACGGGATGAAATTATAAAAATTAAAAAAGCGCGAAACGCGAAAAATGATAAAAATTTTATAAAAAAGCCCGCGCCGGACGGCTTGAATCTCGTTTACGCGGCGCGGGCGTTTATTTAAACATTCGTGATTTTATACAAATTTGTATTTATATAAAATACAAAAAATTAAAATTTGTGTTTATATAAAATATAAAATCTAATATTTTTGTGCAAATCGTAAAATTATGAAATAAATTTGAACGAAATATTGAAAAAATATGATAAAAGCGCTATTATGCAAACGGCATATTATATTCAAAGGCGCAAGCCAAACGCAAGCCGAATATGGGATGAAAAGGGAGGAAAATCTATGCTTGCTATCAACATGGAAGACGTGATAAACGTCGTCAACTCTATTATGTCATTTCTGATCGCCATCGGCGTGGTTTTCGTCGCGGCGATTGTCCTGCTGATTGTGGCGGGACGGTTCCAGAAGCCTTTGCGGGGTAAAATCCGCGGCTGTACGCTGATCGCCGCCATTCTGGCGGTTACGGTCTGCGTGAATTTAATCTGCACGGGCCCCATGAGCACCATGCTGGACTTGGTCAGCAGCGGCGGCATAATTGAGGAAGAAACCGCCGAACAGGCGAAAGAGCTGGCGGTTCGTATCGGCGAAGAGGGCATTGTATTATTAGAAAATAATAATAATTTACTGCCTATGGCTTCCGGCGATAAATTAAACGTATTCGGCTGGGCGTCGATTAATCCGATTTTAGGCGGCGCGGGTTCCGGCGCGTTAAACGACGCTTATGAGACGGTCGGGATTTTAAAAAGCCTGAACGACGCCGGCATTCAAACCAATACGGCTTTGTCGGATTTTTACACGGCGTATAAACCCGACCGGCCTGTCGTGGGCATGTGGGATCAGGACTGGACGCTTCCGGAGCCCAATATTTCGGCGTATTCGGATGATTTAATCTCCGGCGCGAAAGACTTTTCCGGTACGGCGATGATCGTGATTTCCCGTTCCGGCGGCGAGGGCGCGGACTTGCCCAATGACATGGCCGCCGTCGTCAGCGGGGATTATAAAGACGGCACGACGTATACAATGGCGACATATAATGACGCGCTCAACGCCGGAAACGATTGGGACGAGGGCGATCACTATCTGCAATTATCCAATCGGGAAGAAGAGCTTGTCGATCTGGTCTGCGCGAATTTCGAGCATGTTATTTTAGTTTATAACGGCGCGAACGCGTTTGAATTGGGCTTTATCGAGGATTATCCGCAAATCGAAAGCGTTTTATGGACCGGCGGTCAGGGGCATATCGGCATGACCGCGCTGGGAGAGATTGTCGCCGGCGCCGTCAATCCGTCGGGCAGAATGATTGATACTTATGTATATGATCTGAAAGCCACGCCTTGGTGGAATAACTTCGGCGATTTTAATTATATCAACATGGACGAATTTAAATCCACAACGAGTTTCGGCGGCGGCGATGTGATTCCGTCTTTCGTGAATTACGTCGAGGGCATTTACGTCGGCTATAGATTCTATGAAACGGCGGCTTTCGAGGGCTTAATTAATTATGACGAAGTCGTGCAATATCCGTTCGGCTATGGTCTGAGCTATACGACGTTTGAACAGGAGATGGGCCCCGTCACGGCGAACGGCGCGAATATCACGTTTGACGTGACTGTTACCAATACCGGCGCGACGGCGGGTAAAGACGTTGTCGAAGTCTTTGTCAATCCGCCTTATATCAACGGCGGCATTGAAAAATCCGTCGCCAATCTGGTACAATTCGCCAAAACGGATTTACTGCCTCCGGGAGAATCCCAGACGATTAATATCTCTTTCCCGATTGAGTCCCTCATGTCGTATGATTATGAAAGCGCCCGCGCTTATGTCTTAGAGGGCGGCGATTATATTATTTCTATTAACTCCGATTCGCATAATATCATACGCGCCAGCGATCAGATCGCCGCCGTGAATTTGTTCGACAGCGCCGCCGGCGTCAACGTGACGTATCTGTCCCGCGCCAACGGGTTTGAGAATTACGCCGCCGCCACCGCCGCCCCGACGGATTTCCAAATGCCCGCGATTTATAAAGAAAGCTTTTATAATATTTCTAACTATCTCAATCCCATAGCGACCGCTCAGGATGAGGATCCCAACGCCTCTGAAGTCGTCACGGGCAACAATCAGGGTATAAAATTAGTCTCCATGCGCGGACTGGATAAAGACGATCCGCAATGGGACGCTTTTATGGATCAATTAACGCTCGATGACATGAACGCGTTAATCTCTCTCGGCGGCTATCAGACAAACGGCGTGGATTCCGTAGGCAAAATCCGCACGAATGACTGTGACGGCCCCGCTTCTATTAATAATAACTTCACGGGCGTAGGCTCTATCGGCTTCCCGGTCGGCGTGGTAATCGCCGCCACTTGGAATAAAGATTTAGCATACGAATTTGGCGACAGTATCGGCAAAATGGCGAATGAAATGGATGTCTCCGGCTGGTACGCCCCGGCGATGAACAATCATCGCACGGCGTTCGCGGGCCGTAATTTCGAGTATTATTCCGAAGACCCGATTATCTCCGGCTATATCGCCTCCAACGCGGTCAAAGGTTCTCAAGACAATCAAGTATACGCCTATATGAAGCATTTCGCCCTGAACGATCAGGAGGGCAACCGGTGCGATATGCTCTGCACATGGTCAAACGAACAGGCGATCCGGGAAATTTATTTAAAGCCGTTTGAAATGTGCGTAAAAGACGCGAACTGCCTCGCCGTCATGTCGTCGTTTAATTATATCGGCAACCGCTGGTCGGGCGGCATGAAAGAACTGCAAAAGACCGTTCTGCGCGGCGAATGGGGCTTCAAAGGCTTTGTCGAAACGGACTATTTCGGCGTATACGGCTATATGAGCGCGGATCAGGGTATCCGCAACGGCTCGGATTTGATGCTTGTCAACTATGCCACGGCGACAAATGACGTCCAATTCCGGGAGACCAACGGCGCCAAACAGGCTATGCGCGATTCGGCGAAAAATATTCTCTATGTCGTCGTCAACAGCCGCGCCTATACTGAAGAAAATCTGAACAATACCGGCTCTTCTTGGCGTACAACAATGTATATTATTGACGGCGTGATTGTGGTCTTAATGGCCGTGTGGGCGTTCTTCCTGTTCCGCAAGAAGAAAGAAAATTAATTAAAATTATTTAATTTTAAAACTTAAATAAATAAAAAAATCCCGCGAAGTCTTACCGGTTTCCGGGGGATTTTGCGGGATATATTCAATTTATATAAAATGCAACGCGAATGAACGCGAATTAAAATGGAACCTCTCCCCTGTCCCCTCTCCTAAAAAGGAGAGGGGAACGCGAAAATAAAAATTCCGTCTAAAATATAATATATTTTAATATTTTAAGACGGAAGTCTAAAAAATTACGTTCCCCCTCTCCTGAATCAGGAGAGGGGGACAGGGGGTGAGGTTCATATTAAAGTTATAGATTTTAATAAATTATAGAAAAAACGGAAAGAGGGTCGTGTTTTTTGAAACATCAGGACTTGATTTCGCAAATGACGCTGGAAGAGAAATGCTATTTATTATCCGGCAAAGACTTCTGGCAGACCCGAAGCGTCAAACGGCTGGGCGTGGAGAGCGTCACGATGTCGGACGGCCCGCACGGCGTCCGGAAACAGGAGGGCGCGGGGGATCAGTTGGGCTTAAACGGATCGCTTCCCGCGACGTGCTTTCCGACCGCCGCGACAATCGCCAATTCATGGGATCCGGCGTTGGGCGAGGAAATCGGACGGGCGCTGGGCGAAGAGGCGGCCAGTCAGGACGTGTGCGTATTACTGGGCCCCGGTATGAATATCAAACGCAATCCGTTATGCGGACGAAATTTTGAGTATTTTTCTGAAGACCCGTACTTAGCCGGGAAAATGGCCGCCGGATATATCCGGGGGATTCAGGAAAACGGCGTGGCGGCGTGTCCCAAACATTTCGCCGCGAATAATACGGAATTACGGCGTATGGCGTCCAATTCCGTAGTGGATGAGCGGACTTTAAGGGAAATTTACTTGACCGGATTTGAAATCGCCGTCAAAGAGGGAAAGCCAAAGGCGATTATGTCGTCTTATAATCAGGTAAACGGCGTTTACGCGAATGAAAACAGGCATTTATTACAGGAAATTTTACGCGATACATGGGGTTTTGACGGCTATGTCGTGTCTGACTGGGGCGGTTCTAATGATCATGTGGAGGGCGTTCGCGCCGGTTCGCATATGGAAATGCCGACGACGGGCGGCGACAGTGACGAGGAATTAATAGAAGCCGTCAAAACCGGGAAAATCAGTGAGGATATAGTCAATCAGCGCGTGGATGAGTTACTGGATGTCATGTTGTCCGTGCGTGAATCCGTGGATAAATACAAGGGCAAGCCGTTTGATCAGGACGCCCATCACGCGTTGGCGATGAAAGCAAGCGAACAATCAATCGTTTTATTAAAAAACGAGGATCATATATTGCCGCTGAAAAAAGGCGTGAAAACGGCGGTAATCGGCGAATTCGCGCAAAAAGCGCGGTATCAGGGCGCGGGTTCGTCGGTCGTGAACTGTACGAAGTTAGATCACGCGATGGACGTGATAGAATATCACGGGTTAGATATAATCGGCTTTGAGCCGGGGTATCCCCGGATGGGCCCGGCGGATCATGAAATGCAGAATAAAGCCGTCGAACTGGCGAAAAAAGCGGATGTCGTTTTGTTATATATCGGCTTGGACGAAATCAGCGAATCGGAGGGGCTGGATCGTCCCCATATGAAACTGCCGCGCAGTCAGATTAAATTAATCAACGCCGTATCGGACGCGAATCCGAATATTATTGCGATTATGGCGGCGGGTTCTTCCGTGGAAATGCCGTGGTTGGGACGCTGTAAAGCGTTGGTACATGGTTATTTACACGGTCAAGCCGGGTCAAACGCGATATTAAATGTCATTATGGGGAATGTCAATCCGTCGGGCAAACTGTCGGAGACGTATCCGGTGCGCTATGAGGACGTATCATCGGCGCCGTATTTCCCCGCTGAAGAACGCAATATCGAATATCGTGAGGGCTTATACGTCGGCTATCGCTATTTTGAGACGGTAAACAAGCCCGTTTTATTCCCGTTCGGATTTGGCTTGAGCTATACGGAATTTGAATATAGCAATTTAAATATAGATAAAGAAAAAAATCAAGTCAGTTTTGATATAAAAAATATCGGGAATTATGACGGCGCGGAAGTGGCGCAGTTATATATTCACGCGAAAAATCCGAATATTTACCGTCCGGCGAAAGAATTAAAAGGATTTAGTAAAATCTTTTTAAAAGCCGGGGAGATCGAAAATATTATAATAAATCTTGACGACAAGGCGTTTCGATATTTTAATAGCAAAACAAATCAATTTGAGATTGACGGCGGCGAATATGAGATTTTAATCGGCTCGTCGGTACGGGATATAAAATTAAAAGGCGAGATAAATATTACCGGC
>CAJOFP010000158.1 GCA_905233795.1 uncultured Oscillibacter sp.
GTTTGATTGCGCGTATTTTGCGTATTTTGCGCGTTTTGCGTATTTTGCGTATTTTGATTGAAACCGGCGTCGCCGCCCGCTTCGGCTAATATATAAATCGGCCGCCGCTTGACTTCCAGATACGTTTTCGCCATATATTCGCCCAAAACGCCGATGGAAAATAACTGTACGCCGCCCAGAAACATAATCATGCACATCATCGACGGCCAGCCGCCCACGGGATCGCCAAATAACAGCGTTTTGATAATAATATAAATAATATCCAGAAAGGCGAACGCGCATAAAATCAGACCCAGTACAGCCGAAAAGACCAGCGGCGCGGTGGAAAATCCCACAATGCCCTGTATAGAATATAATAACAGACCCCAAAACGACCATTTTGTCTGACCGGCGGCGCGTTCGACAAAGCCCACCCAGCTGAATATGCCTTTCGAGAATCTATTTACTTCGCCGAGTGACAAAATCGCGTCAACCATACGGCGTTTCATCATGCGAAAATCCGTCGCGCCGTCGATAATTTCAGTGTCTGAGATTTTATTGATAATTTTATAAAACATCCGGGAGAAAAAACTGCGTAAAACCGGTTCGCCCTGTCTGGATTCGCGCCGCGCCGCCGCGCAGTCATAATCGCCGTTTTTCAGATATAAAAACATATCGCGCAGCATAGACGGCGGGTGCTGTAAATCGGCGTCCATAATCGCTATATAATCGCCTCTGGCGTGTTTTAAGCCGGCGTACATCGCCGCTTCTTTGCCGAAATTGCGCGAAAAAGATAAATATCTAATTCTTAAATCCGCGCCGAACATACCCCGTATGCCGGAACTGCCCCACGCGGGCGAAATCCCGGCGATTCCGCTGACGGCGTTTTCCCGACGTTCCCCGGCGGCGGCGCGTAAAATTTCCAACGTCCTGTCTCTTGATCCGTCGTCCACGAAAATCACTTCCGTGACGCAATCAAATTCCCGCCAAAACTCCTCGCTTGTTTTCCTGATTTCGCGTAAAAATAACGGCAATACCGCTTCTTCGTTATAACACGGCACTATTAACGACAATAGCATAACAGGCGTCACTTCCTTATATTTATTTATTTTATATTTTTATATTAATCAAGATTTAAAATCCGGTTATTTTATAAGAACCTCACCCCCTGTCCCCCTCTCCTTATAAGTAGAGGGGGAACTAAATTTTTAGATTTCCGGTTAAAAATATATAAATATATCAAGTATTTTATATTTTAGACGGAATTTTTATTTTTTCGTCCCCCCTCTCCTTTTTAGGAGAGGGGGACAGGGGGTGAGGTTCATTTTCAACTCTTGATTGGCATATTTTTATAAATTTATAACGCCCGCCATGCCTCAGGACGTAAAAGCCCGTGATTCCGTTCGGCTTGCGCGATTTGATTTAATAAATTTTCTTTATCCTGATTGAAAGTCCCTCTTAAAGATAAATAATTGCTCGCGTGATTCATACGGAATATACATCCGCGTTTCTCGCAAGATTTGCGATTGATTTAATAATATAAATTCCCCGGATTCCACCCAGTTATATAAAAGCGTCCCCGGCTCGACCATGAGGGTTAATAAGCCGATATATTCGGGATTGATATTATTTAACGCTTTCGCGGTCTCAATCGCGTGGGATTCCAGCAAATCCGAACCGCCCAAGCCCGTAATCGCCGTGACGGATAATTTAATCCCCGCTTCCCGGATTTTCCGGCCCATTTCGATTATTTCCGCCGCGTTATGCCCTTTACGCATTTTGTTCAATACTATATCGCTCCCGGATTCCAGTCCCATATAGGCCATATATAAGCCTTTTTCGCGTAAAATTTTTAACTCTTCCGGGGTTTTGATTTTTATACTCGACGGCGACGCGTAACAGGTCACGCGCTCGCACTCCGGGAATAAATCCCGAATCAAATCTAAAATGATATATAAATCTTTCGCCGGACGGATTAACGCGTCACCGTCGGCTAAAAATATTTTTTTAATAAAACCATACGCTTTTCGCGCCATTTGAAAATCTTCCAGAATCTCATCCAACGGACGCAAAGCGAATTTTTTCGCTTTATACATCGAACAGAACGCGCAAGTATTATGACTGCAGCCATAAGTTACTTGTATAATCAAACTATACGCCTCGGACGGCGGTCTGTATACATCGCCGTAATATCGCAAATTTTTTCTCCCTCCCGCGTTTAGATATTTTTATTTATATATATTTTATATTATATCAAAAGCGGGCGTCAAGGGCATAAATATATATTAAAATTATATTAAATATTTCAAAATCGCGCCGTCACCGAAAGCGGCGGGGAAATTTCATAAATTTTGTCGAAAAGCGTTTTGAAAAGGCTTGATTACCGTAAAGAAATGATATAAAATAAAATGAAAATAATAATAATAAAAAGGAGGCGCGATAAAATCATGAAATTATTACATATTTCTGATTTGCATTTGGGCAAGCGGTTGAATGAGTTTAATTTGCTGGAAGATCAGGAATATATATTAAATCAAATTCTGGATATTGCGAAAGCGGAGGAGCCGGACGGGATTTTGATCGCCGGGGATGTTTATGACAAGTCGATTCCGAGCGCGGAGGCGGTCAGTTTATTTGATAAGTTTTTAACCCGTCTGGCGGGGATGGAATTTGATAATAATAAAAAATTAAAAATTTTTATCATCAGCGGCAATCACGATTCAGCGGAACGGGTGGCGTTCGGCGCGGATTTGATTAAAAACAGCGGGGTTTATATATCGCCGGTATACGACGGGAATATATCGCCGGTTGAACTGCAAGACGAATACGGGAAAGTTTATGTTTATATGCTGCCGTTTATCAAGCCGGTACACGTCCGGGAGGCGTTGAGAAAAATATATAAAAATCAAAAAACGGAAGAGGAAATCAAACAAGAAATAGATGATAAAATTAAAAATTATACGGACGCGGCGCGGGCGGCGGTTTCGCGTATGGGGATTGACAAGACGGCGCGTAATATTTTAATCGCGCACCAGTTTGTAACGGGCGCGGCGCGTTCGGATTCGGAGACGGTCAGCGTCGGCGGTCTGGATAATATCGACGGGGATGTTTTTGACGATTTTGATTATGTCGCGCTGGGACATCTGCACGGGCCGCAAAGCGTCGGGCGGGAAAGCGTTCGATATTGCGGGACGCCGTTGAAATACTCGTTTTCGGAAAAGGATCAGAAAAAATCCGTGACCGTGATAGAACTCGCCGCGAAAGGGGATATTTTGATTCAAACAGCGGATTTAATACCCAAACGCGATTTGCGCGAACTGCGCGGATTTTATCAGGATTTGACGCTGAGAGAAAATTATAAAAATATCAATACGGATGATTATATCAGAATTATTTTAACGGATGAAAACGAGATTCCTGACGCGATGATCAAATTGCGCGGGATTTATAAAAATTTAATGGAAATTCAATATGATAATAAACGCGTGAAAGCCGAAGCGGATTTACGGGGCGGCGCGAATCCGGAGCGGCGTTCGCCGATGGAGATTTTCGCGGAATTTTATCAGGAGCAAAATAATTGCGAATTAAGCCCGGAACAGGAGAAATACGCGAGAAAATTAATGGAAAATATCTGGGAAAGCAATTATGACGAGTGAAAACGGGGGGATGAAATCATGAGGCCGTTAAAATTGACTATTTCGGCGTTCGGGCCTTACGCCGGTGAAGTCAAGATAAATTTAAAAGATTTGGGACAGAGCGGATTATATTTAATCACGGGAGACACGGGAGCCGGAAAGACGACGATTTTTGACGCGATTACATTCGCGCTGTACGGAGAAGCCAGCGGCGCGCTGACGAAAACGAATAACGCCCGTGAAAGTTCCATGTTGCGTTCGCGGTACGCGGAGCCCGAAACGCCGACATTTGTGGAGCTTGAATTTCAGGTCGGCGATAAAATTTATAAAATCACGAGAAATCCCGCGTATGAACGGGCCGCGAAGCGTGGCGGCGGCGTTGCGAGGAAAACCGCCGGGGCGGAGTTAATTTACCCGGACGGGCGGGTCGTGACAAAAGTCCGGGATGTGAATCAGGAAATTGAGGGCATTTTAGGGGTCAATCAAGAACAGTTTTCACAAATCGCCATGATCGCGCAGGGGGATTTTTTAAAATTACTGCTTGCCAAGACGGAAGACCGGCGGAAGATTTTCCAGAGCATTTTTAAAACGGAATATTATGAGAATTTTCAGGATAGATTAAAAAAAGACGCGAAAGATTTAAAAGACCGGATTGACGACGAACGGAAAAGCGTAAAAAATGATATAAAAAGACTGAAATGCCCGGAGGATGATATAAATTACGCGGATTTGAAACAGGCGCGGGAAGATGAAAATAATTTCATGCCCGTATCGGATATGATTATTTTAGCGGATAAATTCATCAAACGGGATGAGAATCTGGAACGGGAATTAAACTTGGACGCGGAAAATACGGAACAGGAGTTAAATCAAATTCAAACGGAACTGGTAAAAATCGCGGATATAAAAAAATTAGAAAATGATTTAGCGCGTACACGGAAGAATCTGGACGCGGCGGGGTTGAACTTGGACGCGGCGCGGCTGAATCTGGACGCGGCGCGGGCGAATCAAAAAGAAGCGGACGAAATCGCGGAGGCAATCCCGGTATTGGAAAGCAAACTGCCGGATTATCAGAAGCGGGATGAATTAAAAAAGAATCTGGAAAAAATAAAGCGAAATATTTTAAAATCAGAATCGGATGATAAAAAACAGGCCGAAGATTTAAAATCCGCCGGAAAGATACTGGAAGATTTGAAAAACGAACTGGAATTATTATCGGACGCCGGTGAGAATCGGGAAAGATTAAAAAATCAAATCAGCGAAGCGGAAAACAAGCTGAAAAATTTAGAGAATCTGCGCGACGAGATAGAGAATTATAATCAGCTGGCGCGAACGGCGCGGAAAAAACAGGATATATAT
>CAJOFP010000159.1 GCA_905233795.1 uncultured Oscillibacter sp.
TAATATTTAATATTAATAATATCACACTTTTCCCAGCGATTCACGCAGTTTTACGGCTACGGCGTCCAGAAATTCCTCACTGTTTACGATTTTAAATTCAAATCCCGGTTCGACAAGGCGCGACAAGTCCCCTGTCATAATACCGCTTTTCAGCGTATTCAGACTGGCGGCTTCCAGTTGATCCCCGAACGCCGCCAAATCCGGCAAATTGTCCAGCTGTCCGCGTTTGCGCAACGCGCCCGACCACGCGAAAATCGTCGCCATCGGATTTGTAGACGTCTTTTCGCCGTTGCGATAGCGATAATAATGCTTTGTGACAGTACCGTGAGCCGCCTCAAATTCACATACGCCGTCGGGCGAGACTAAAACTGAAGTCATCATGGCGAGAGAACCAAACGCCGTGGCGACCATATCGCTCATGACATCGCCGTCATAATTTTTCAACGCCCAGATAAATCCGCCCTCAGACCGCACGGCGCGGGCTACAGCGTCGTCAATCAGCGTATAGAAATAAACCAAGCCCAGATTCTCGAATTTTTCACGATAGCGCGTTTGATATTCCTCTTCAAAAATTTCTTTGAAAGCGCCGTCGTAAATTTTAGAAATCGTGTCTTTGCAAGAGAACCACAAATCCTGTTTCGTATCCAGCGCGTACTCAAAACAGCTCCGGGCGAAATTTCTGATACTTTTTTCCGTGTTATGCTGCGCCAGCCATACGGCGGAACCGTCTGACTTGTAGACATCAAGCGTCTGTTCCGCGCCGCTTTCGCCTATAAAATACAGTTTGGCGACGCCGGCTTCATTTGTCCGCAAATCCACGGCTTTGTATATATCCCCGTAAGCGTGACGGGCAATCGTAATCGGCGCTTTCCAAGAGCTGACGACAGGATGAATAAACGGCAGTAAAATCGGCGCCCGGAACGCTGTCCCGTCCAGAATCGCCCGGATCGTCCCGTTGGGAGACTTCCATTGTTCCGTGAGTTCCGGATATTCTTCCATACGCTGTTTATTGGGCGTAATCGTCGCGCACTTGACGCCCACGCCCAGACGTTTTGTCGCGTTCGCGGCGTCAATCGTAACCTGATCTTTCGTCGCGTTGCGATTTAATAAACTTAAATCATAATATTCCGTTTTCAAATCCACAAACGGAAGAATTAATTTTTCTTTAATCCAGCCCCAGAGAATACGGGTCATCTCGTCCCCGTCCATCTCCACGACAGGCGTCGTCATTTTGATTTTCATATTCTCCATACCCATATCCTCCCGCTTTTATGCTATTTTTATTAAATTTTTATAAATTTTATATTTTATATTAATTTTATATCATTTTTATACGCGATATTTTGAAAACATATCATAGCACAAAGCGGCGGGATTGCAAGCCTGAATGAATATTATTTTTATATTATTATCTAAAATTGTATAAATATAACAAAATAAAATATAATATGCGCCCAAAATTTACGAAAAATTCAGACGGAGAACAGCAATTCCGAATAGACCGGGAAAGGCCAATCCTGTTTATCTGTCAGAAGCTCCAGCCGATCCGCGTATGTCCGCGCCTCTTTCATGTGCGGCAGTAAATTTTCATGACAGTATACCATAGCCCGCGTCGGATCGTCCGGGAGATTTTCTAAATCCTGTTCTAAAATTTTACAGGCTTGAAACAGCGCGTCCGTTAATCCGGATATTTCCCGCGCCGTTTCGCTCTCGTACTCGTGAGAAAATCCGGCTTTTTGTTTATATCCCGCCCGGACGCATAATTTCTCCGCGAATCCCGACACGGCAGGCAAAATCTCATGACGGATCATATCAATCATTGTGTTGGCTTCTATCGATAAAACCGCCGTGTAATTCTCTATATGAATCTCGGCGCGGGCGTTGATTTCCTCACGCGTATAAATCCCGTGCCGGACGAATAAATCTATATTTTTCCCCGCCGTATACATGGGCAAGGCGTCGGCGGCTGAAGCGAAGTTAGACAATCCCCGGCGTTCCGCCTCTTGAATCCACGCGTCATCGTATCCGTTGCCGTTAAATATAATTCTCTGGTGTTCCGTAAATACGCGTTTAATCAACGCGTTCAGCGCGTTTTGAAAATCATTTATATTTTGCTCTAACTCATCGGCGAATTGCCGTAATTCTTCCGCCATAATCGTATTTAACGCGATATTCGGTCCCGAAACGGATTGTGACGAACCCAACATGCGAAACTCGAATTTATTTCCCGTAAACGCCATTGGACTTGTGCGGTTTCTGTCCGTCGTATCCTGCGGGATTGTTGGCAACACGTCCACGCCGATTTGCAATTCACGATTTCCGACATGACTGAAATCTTTTTCATGAATAATCGCGTCCACGACGCCGCCCAGTTCGTCGCCCAAAAATACGGATAATACAGCCGGCGGCGCCTCCTGCGCCCCCAATCTGTGATCATTGCCCGGAAAGGCGACAGTAGCGCGCAAAAAATCCTGATAATCATCCACGCCTTTTAAAAACGCGGCCAAAAATAATAAAAATCTCGCGTTTTTACCGGGCGTCGAACCGGGTTTGAATAAATTTTCCCCGGTGTCCGTACTCAATGACCAGTTGTCATGCTTGCCGGAACCGTTCACGCCCGCGAACGGCTTTTCATGTAACAGGCATACAAGATTATGCCGCTCGGCGACTTTTTTCATGATTTCCATGACAAGCTGATTCTGATCGCAAGCCGTGTTAGCGTCCGTGTAAATCGGCGCCATCTCATGCTGTGACGGCGCGACTTCGTTATGCTTTGTTTTAGATAAAACGCCCACCGCCCACAGGCTTTCATCCAGATCGCGCATATACGCCGCCACACGGGGACGAATCGCGCCATAATAATGATCGTCCAGTTCCTGACCCCTTGGCGGCTTCGCGCCAAATAAAGTCCGGCCCGTCATTCTTAAATCTTTACGCTTGTTATATAAATCCCTGTCAATTAAAAAATATTCCTGCTCCGCGCCGACTTGCGTTATTACACGCCGGGTTTTATCGTCGCCGAACAAGCGTAAAATCCGCACCGCCTGCCGCGATACTTCATCCATAGAACGCAATAACGGCGTTTTCTTATCCAGCGCGTGACCGGAATATGAACAAAAAATCGTCGGAATACAAAGCGAATTTTCTTTGATAAACGCGAACGCCGTAGGGTCCCAAGCCGTATACCCCCGCGCCTCAAACGTCGCCCGCAATCCGCCTGACGGGAATGACGACGCGTCCGGTTCGCCCCGGACCAGTTCATTCCCGGAAAATTCCATTAAAATTTTCCCGTCCCCAACCGGGCTGATAAAACTTTCATGTTTTTCCGCCGTGACGCCGGTCATGGGCTGAAACCAATGCGTATAATGCGTCGCGCCTTTTTCAACAGCCCATTGTTTCATCGCCTCGGCAATTTCGTTCGCCGTGTCCAAGCCTAACGGCGTCCCGTTCGTCACACAGGATTTCCACGCCTTATAAGACGCCGACGAAAGCCGCTCTTTCATAGTTCTTTCGTCAAATACCAGACTGCCGAATAACTCCGGAAGTTTTTTCGATTCCGGCTTATAATTACAAATTTCATCATTTTCACGCGTTTGATTATCAAAATCATACGATTTATTATTATAAAAACAAGAGGGGATTTTAGATTGTAATCCGTTCGCTTTGTTTGATATTTTGACGATTTGACGAAAATTTATAAATTTTTTATAAAAAAAGATTGAAAATATTACGCGTATTCGCTATAATAACCAAAAGATAAATATATAAATAAAAGTAGATATAAATTTTAGTTTATTATATTAATATTTATAAAGGGGGCTTTATCATGAAATCGGAAAAAATCATGGAATTGATAAAATCGCGTCACAGCGTCCGGCAGTATCTGGACAAAAAAATACCGGAAGATATAAGATTGCTATTAAATAAATATACGGCTGAATTAAATCACAAAAGCGGATTGAATATCCAGATTATATATGACGAACCGGATTGCTTTAATTCCCGTAAGGCGCATTACGGCAAATTCGAGAACTGCGCGAATTCGAATAATCTTGACGAAAAATGTGGATTTTACGGGGAAGCGCTTGTCTTAAAGGCGCAAGAATTGGGATTAAATACCTGCTGGGTCGCGCTGACGCATGGCAAAAGCAAAGCGATTGTCGCCGACGATGAGATTGAAGTAATTATTATCGCGCTTGGGTACGGCAAGACGCAAGGCGCGGCGCGTAAAAGCAAATCGGCGTCGGATGTGAGCGATATTGCGGACAATTCCCCCGAATGGTATAAAAACGGCGTCGCTGCGGCGTTACTGGCTCCGACGGCGATTAATCAGCAAAATTTTAAATTTAAACGCGAGGGCGATAAGATTTCCGTGAAAACCGGATTGATTGGCCCCTGTTTAAAAATTGATCTCGGCATTATTAAATATCATTTTGAAATCGGCGCGGGAAAAAATAATTTCAAGTGGGCGTAAAAATATAAAAACGGGTATAGGCGGTCTTGCTTAACCGTAAGACCGCCGATTTTTTACTTGCAATATTTACAATATAATATTTATAATATAAAATAAGTATAATCAACGGCGCGGGTATCGCGGCGGGCGGATTAATCGGTCATTTCGCGGGAAAATTGTTTCGGGAAAAACAACAGGACGCGTTGACAAAAGCGTGTGGAATCAGCGTGCTTTTTATCGCAATCGCGGGCGCGATGGAGAAAATATTACAAATCGACAACGGCGCGTTAAACAGCGGGAAATCTATGTTAATTGTCCTGTGCCTGACGCTTGGCGCGGCGATTGGGGAATTTATCGATATAGAAAACGGATTTGAAAAATTCGGCGAGTGGCTGAAAATGAAAACGGGAAATAATAAAGACCAGAATTTTGTAAACGCCTTTGTGACGGCGTCTCTGACGGTCTGTATCGGCGCCATGACGATTGTAGGCGCGATTCAGGACGGCATATCGGGCGATTATTCTATTTTAGCCGTCAAATCCGTACTGGATTTGATTATTATCGCCGTTATGACTTCATCTATGGGGAAAGGCTGCGCCTTTTCCGCGATTCCCGTTTTAATCGTCGAGGGCGCTATTACGCTTTTAGCCCGTTTTATCGCGCCGATTATAACGCCTTTGGCGATTGATTATTTATCTCTAATCGGCTCTATTTTAATTTTTTGCGTCGGCGTTAATGATGCCCGCCATGTTATTCGCTATCTTCGCGGCGTATTTGCCGTGGGAATTTTAATTCATAATTTAAATTAATATTTAATTTTAATCACGGCGCGATCATTTCACGCAAATGACGCAGTCCCCGGCGTTCCAGACGGGAAATCTGTACTTGTGATACATGTAAAATCTTCGCTGTTTTCTCTTGCGTCAATGATTTAAAATAACGCAATAAAATCGTCATGCGTTCTTTTTCCGGTAAACGATCAATCGCTTCTCTCAACGCGAGACGCTCTATCATGCTTTCTTCCGGCGCGTCCGTGCCTAAAACGCCCTCTAAAATCAAGCCGTCATCCGTTTCACGCTGTAACGACTCCGGCGTCTCCGTGGCGATTTCAATCCGGGCGATTTCCTCAGGCGGCAATCCCGACGCTTCGGAAATTTCCGATAAAACCGGTTCGCGTCCATATTCCTGTCGCAGTCTGGCGCGTATATGATATAAATTCATCGCCTGTTCGCGTATGCCGCGCCCGACTTTTAACGGCCCGTTGTCGCGTAAAAAACGCCGGATTTCCCCCGCGATTTTCGGGACCGCGTAAGTCGAAAAACAAGTGCCGTATGAGAAATCAAAACCCCGTATCGCTTTTAAAAAGCCTAAACAGCCTAATTGATATAAATCATCCGGCTCCACGCCGCGCCCCTGATAACGCTGTACCACGCTCCAGATTAAACCCCGATTTTCCGTCACAACCTGTTCACAGGCGTCTTGATCGCCGTCCTGCGCGGCTTTTAACAGCTCTTGTAAATCCGTTTCCGTACTCGCGGCCATTTTCACAACCTCAATTTTTTCGCGTTTTTATATTTTTTACAATATTTTATAATATTTTATAATCTATTGCGCGGGGACAGTCTTTTTCGCATAATGACCGTCGTTCCCCGTCCCGGCGCGGAACGTATAATTAAACTGTCCATAAAACTTTCCATAATCGTAAAGCCCATGCCGCTCCGTTCCGCGCCGCCGGTGGTGAACATGGGTTGACGCGCCTGTTCGATATTTTCAATCCCCCGTCCCCGGTCTTTGACCGTCACTTCCAGAAGATTGCCGGTATAAAGCCGCATTGTTAAAATAATTTTCCCGATCATATCCGGGTAAGCGTGCAAAATCGCGTTCGTGACGGCTTCACTGACAGCGGTTTTTATATCTTCCAGTTCATTCAAAGTCGGGTCCGTCTGCGCCGTGAAACACGCCGCCGCGCCTCTCGCAAACGCTTCATTACAGCTTAAACCGGGAAATTCCAGTCTCATCTCGTTATAGGCTTTCATTCGCATACTATGTACTCCCCCTCCGTCAATTCGCGTCTTTTTACGCGCTTTTTATATATTTTTACCCGCGATTTTTCATCTTTCAATTTTATTATATTAATTTATTTAATTTTTTATTTAATTTTTCATAGATACAATACGATTAATCCCGGCGGCGTCCAATACGCGCCGCGCCTGCGTCGGGATATTTTTCACCTGTATATTTCCGTCCAGTAAACTCATTTTCTGTCTGGAGCGCAAAATTAACGCGATTCCCGAACTGTCCATAAAAGTCACGCCGCCCAAATCCAGCGTCAAATTACGGGGCAGAGCCGTATCAATAATTTGATCAATCTTGCATAACGCGCCGCGTACCCCGTGGTGATCCGCTTCGCCGGACAACAGCAATGTCACGTTCCGGCCCGAAATTCTCTCCTGAATATCCATGATCTCACCCCTGTCCGCGAATTTTCCACGCCGATTTTTTGTCGGATTTTTTTGTGATAAAATATAAAAATAATATATAATAAAAATAAATATTATAAAAATTACGGAGGTTGTCATGCCGGAACTGGAGCGACTGCGCGAAAGATTTAAAAACTATCAGCCGAAACAAACGGAAATACAGGGAGAATACGCCGTATTATGTCCGCTGACAGAAAAAAACGGGGAATTATATTTATTATTTGAAGTCCGTGCGGCGGGGATTCGACAGGCGGGAGAAGTCTGTTTCCCCGGCGGACGTATGGAATCCGGCGAAAGCGATATAAATTGCGCCTTGCGCGAAACTCAAGAAGAACTGTCAATCCCAAGACAGGAAATCGAGATTTTAGGCCGTATGGATTATTTATATCATCAACGCGGTTTTTTATTGCGTCCCATACTGGGAAAAATCAATCCGTCAGGGATTCAAAAAATCAAGCCGTCAATATCCGAAGTCGCCGAGGTATTTTATACGCCTTTATCGTTTTTTCAGAATACAAAGCCGGAAATCTATCAATACAAATTAAATCCCGATCCCCCGGCGGGATTTCCTTATGATAAAATCGGCGTGTCGCCGTCGTATCCGTGGGCGTCGGGACGCGTGGAAGTTCCCGTATGGTATTGGGAAAATCACGCGATTTGGGGTCTTACGGCGCGTATCACACGGGAATTAATAAAAAATATAAAATAATAAAAATAAAATAAAAATAAAAACGGAAACGCGTCCCCCCAACATCGAAAGGAGTAAAACTCCAAAAGGGTA
>CAJOFP010000160.1 GCA_905233795.1 uncultured Oscillibacter sp.
CCCCCGAATGTCATTGCCGCCGGCGTTCCGTGCCGCGTGATTCGGGAAATCACGGATCAAGATAAAATGGGTTATAGTAATATATAAAACGCGATATAAATTCAAATCCCCCCTTTCAGGGGGGACTTTCTCCGGCTCCGTTTTCCCGTTCAAAGGAGACTTTTCTCAATTTCGTTCCCCCGTCCCTGAAAGGGAAGGGGGACAGGGGGAAGGGTTCAAATCACATGATATTACTATAACCCATTTTATCATCATCCGTGATTTCCCGAATCACGCGGCACGGAACGCCGGCGGCAATGACATTCGGGGGAATATCGCGGGTGACGACGCTCCCCGCGCCGATAATACTGCCCTCGCCGATTGTCACGCCGCCGCAGATTGTGACATTGCCGGAAATCCAGCAATTTTTTTGAATCGTAATAGGCCGGGCGTATTCCTGATCCGTCATTTCGCCGTTGGGCTTGCGATATAAATTACGCTCCTGCCATCTGAACGGGTGAACGGGCGTTAAAATCGAGACATTCGGGCCAATAAATACATCGTCGCCGATTTCCACCGGACAGCAGTCCAAAACCGTAAAATTAAAATTAGCGAACGTATTTTTGCCGATTTTAGTAAAACAACCGTAATCGAATTGCACGGGGCCCTGTAAATACGCGTTTTCGCCCAAATCCGGTATTAATTCGCTTAATATTTTTTTACGCTCCTGATTTTGCGTCTCAAGCGTCTGATTATATTCAAAGCTCAAACGATGTCCTTTTTGACGCAGTGATACCAGTTCCGGGTCGGACGGGTCATATAATTTCCCCGCCAGCATTTTTTCTTTTTCCGTCATATTATTTTCACAGCCTTTTTTATAAATTTTAATTTTATTTTCATTATAATTTTAATAAAAAAATTAAATCGGCAGTAACAAAACGGCGATACGGAAATAAATCAAGAGCGAAATCGCGTCAACGATAGTAGTAATAAACGGCGACGCCATGACAGCCGGATCGAAGCCGATTTTCTTGGCGAATAACGGCAGCGTACAGCCGACTAATTTCGCGCATAAGACTGTAAATATCATGGTCAGGCAAATCACGAAACTGACGGGGTTTGTCATTTCGCGCATAAGACTGTAAATATCATGGTTAAGCAAATTACGAAACAGACGGGAATTGTCAGCGAGTAATTATGAAATAAAGTCCGGTCGATTAAGATTAATTTAATAAAATTGCATACGGCGAGGGTCGCGCCGCAGATAAACGCCACGCGGATTTCTTTCCAGATGACGCGTCCCAAATCGGAAAATTCAATCTCATTTAAAGAAATGCCGCGTATAACAGATACGCTTGCCTGAGAACCGCAATTCCCCCCGGTATCCATTAACATGGGGATATAAGCGGTCAGGATTGTCACGGCGGCGAGCGCGTTTTCAAAGCCGGATATGATTTGTCCCGTAAACGTCGCGGAGACCATCAGCAATAACAGCCACGGGATTCTGGATTTATAAGTCTCTAAAATATCGGTTTTCAGATACGGCTTGTCAGAGGGTAAAATCGCCGCCATTTTTTCTATATCTTCTGTAGTCTCTTCCTGTAAAACGTCAATCGCGTCGTCTACTGTGACGATGCCAACCAGTCTGTTTTCTTTATCGACGACGGGAAGCGCGAGAAAATCATAACGGCTTAACGCGTTGGCGACTTCCTCCTGATCGTCCATCGTATTTACGGAAATAAAATGCCGTTCCATAATATCGCCGATTATATCATCTTCTTCGGCGAGTAAAAGCGTCCGTATGCTCAATACGCCCAGCAAATGCCGTCCGGCGTCCACGCAATAGCAAATATTAATCGTTTCTTTATCCGTACCCGTGCGGCGAATGCGTTTCAACGCGTCGCCGACTGTCAGCGTAATATTTAAATCCACAAATTCCGTGGTCATGATACTGCCGGCGGAATCCTCGGGATATTTTAATAATTCGTTGATATTTTTGCGCGTTTCGGCGTCGGAGTGTCGTAAAATGCGCTTGACAACCCCGGCGGGCATTTCCTCAATTAAATCCACCGTGTCATCCAGATATAACTCGTCCAGAACTTCTTTTAATTCCGTATTGGAAAAGCCGTCGATCAAAGGCTCCTGCTGATCCGGGTCGAGTTCGATAAACACTTCCGCCGCCAGTTCTTTGGGCAGTAATCGAAATAACAACGGGATATATTTTTCATTCAATTCGCCCAAATCCCCGAACAGACGGGCAATATCCGCCGCCTCCATAGGCGAAATTAAATCCCTTAACTCGGCGTAATGTTTTCGCGCCGTCAAATCCTCAATTTTATGAATTAATTCACGATTCTCATCCGTCTCAAACATGAAACGCCGCCCCTTTCCCATATCCTGAATATAACATCATAGCGCGGGCCGGATATGAACGCCATTTTATTTTTGATTATTTTATAATTTTATTTTCGCATTTTATGCCAAAAAAATATATCTGTCAACATCCGGCGCGTTTTCACGCGTCTTGCGCGTCCCGGCGCCTTTTGTCTAATTTGCCGAAACAGGCGGGATTTTATTCTTGCGAGTTATATAAAATTCACGCTTGACAAGATAAAAAACAAGCCTTATAATATTTTTAATCTCAGCGCGTAAAATATATAAATACGCTAGTGTAGCTCAGTCGGTAGAGCAGCTGATTCGTAATCAGCAGGTCAGGTGTTCGAGTCACCCCACTAGCTCCAGTTTGAGATTAAAAAAATCCGGTATCGCGTAAAAAGCGCGACGCCGGATTTTTATTTATATTTTTATATTTTTATATTTTACAATCCCCCGACGCCGGACGACGCCGGGAGATTTTTTATTATTTTAATTTATTGTTTAAATAATTTAAATAATTTTCCAGAATCAGCGCGGCGGCGACGGCGTCGACTGTCTTTTTACGCTTTTTCGCGTTTTTCCCGTTCGCCGCCAGTATATTATGCGCGTCTATCGTCGTCCGGCGCTCGTCCCACAGCGTTACGGGCAGTCCCGTGATTATTTTTAATCTCTCGGCGAACTCCTCGGCTTTTTCGGCTCTGGGGCCTTTGCTTCCGTCCATATTCAACGGACAGCCTAAAATCAACGCGCTGATTTCATATTCCCGCGTAAGAGACAAAATCTCACCCGTTAATCTATCCGTTTCCCGCGTGTGAATCACGGTCGTATAGCCCGCCATGAATCCCGTCAAGTCTGAAATCGCAATCCCCGTGTGGGCGTCGCCGTAATCTATCGCCATGATTCTATTACTCATGATTTTATTATTATATTATATTAATTTTATTATTAATTTTATAAAAATATAAAATCACGCTTTCGGCGTGCCGTCGGGATTGAACAGCGGCAAATAGCCCAATACGCGTATATCATCCCGTTTGGCGGCGTCGCCCTCGGCCAGTACCGCGATTTTCCCCGCGACTTCCCCCCCGGCCAGTCTGACCAGTTCTTCCATCGCCTGTAACGATCCGCCCGTGGAAATCACGTCATCCATGATTAAAACGCGCTTGCCGCGAATTAAATTCGCGTCCTCGCGGCCCAAGAACAACGCCTGCGCCCCCGCCGTCGTGATAGATTTGTCTTTCACGAAAATGGGGTCCGTCATATAGGCTTTCGGGCCTTTCCGGGCGATAAAATATTTTTTCGCTCCCGACTGCCGCGCCATTTCATGAATTAACGGAATGCTTTTCGCCTCCGCCGTGAATAAATAATCATACTCCGACGCCGGAACCAGCTTCAATAAATCGCGGGCGCAGGCCACCGTGATTTCCGCGTCCCCGAAACAGATAAACGCGGCTATATAAAGCTCATCCGATACTTTGCACAACGGCAGTTCCCGCTTTAATCCGGCGATTTCCATCGAATATGTCATTTGATTCAATTCCTTTCCGCTTTGCGCGATAATTTGATAAATCTCATTATAACCGATTCTCTCACGCGAATCAAGTGACAATTCGCCGCCGTTTCAAGTCCTTTTCATCAAAAGCCGGGAGCTCTGCCCGCCTCTTGCGTTTGCGTTCTCCGCTCCGGCCCATCGTTCTTCTCGATCCCCGGCCCCTTTTCCTTTGTCAACATCCGCGACAAGTCAGCGATACGAATGCCGGAGTTTTTCATCAAATCTTGTTTACTGAAAATTTTAGGCGATTTTATAACAATCCGTATCCCTTAGATTTAACGCCGCGTTCAAATCCCTGTCTATCGTATAGCCGCAAGCGCAGGAATAAACCCTGTCTTTTAATTTCAAATCGCGCTTGATACATTTACAGTGGTGACAGGTTTTTGACGACGGATAAAAACGATTCACAATCCGCAATTCTATGCCGTATTCTATACATTTCGCGGTTAATTTCGCTCTGAACTCATAAAATTTCTGATTCGATACGGATTTTGATAAATGCCGGTTTTTCATCATGC
>CAJOFP010000161.1:0-1664 GCA_905233795.1 uncultured Oscillibacter sp.
CGTGTTAATTAAACACAATCCGTCCGCGCCCGCGTCCGCGCACGCCCGCGCAATCTCAACTATATCTCCCACGTTCGGACTTAATTTAATATATACCGGCTTTTTTATTTCTTTCCTGACCGCCGCCGCGCTTTTCGCGTCGCTTCCGAAATTTTTTCCCCCCTCATGTACATTCGGACAGGATATATTAATCTCATATAATCCAATTAAATCTATATCTTTTAGCTTCGCGCAGTTTCTCACATATTCCTCAATCGAAAATCCGCCTATATTCGCGATCACAGGACCGTTAAAATTTTTCTCAATCCACGGGATTTCATATTTTATTACATTCTCAATCCCCGGATTTTGCAATCCGACGGCGTTTAACATGCCGCCTGTCGTCTCGGCGATTCTGGGCTGGGCATTCCCGTTTCTCGCGTTTTCCGTCGTGCCTTTCCAACTGAATCCGCCCAATATATTCAAATCATACAATTCCGCGAACTCCCGGCCATAACCGAACGTCCCGGACGCCGGTATTACCGGATTTTTTAATCTTATTCCCGATAAACTCACGCTTAAATCCGGCTTGTTTTTTATATTTTCCGGCATATTTTCCCCCCGTTATATCCGTTTATATCTCAATCCCACGCGATTTCCTCCCGGAAAAATACCGGACCGTCTTTGCATACCCGTTTATATCCGTTTTTCGTCGCAATCGAACAGCCCATACACGCCCCGAAACCGCAAGCCATACGCGCCTCAAAGCTAAATTGTCCGCCTGTAAAATTATTTAAATTATAAACGGCTTTCAACATAGCCGACGGCCCGCAGGCGTAAATATAATCTTTTTCGGGATATAATTTTAAAATATCCGTCACAAATCCCTTGACGCCCGCGCTTCCGTCCTCCGTGGCGATTTTGATTTCACAGCCTAATTTTTGAAATTCACGCGTATAAAAAATATCCGCCGCGCTTTTATAGCCCATCACGATTACCGGCTTACAATCACGCTTTATTAAACTTTTCGCCAGATTATATAACGGCGCGATTCCGATTCCGCCGCCCGCCAAAATCACGCGTGATAAATCCAATCCCTCCGGGATTATAAACCCGTTTCCCAATCCGGTCAAAATATCCAGACGCGTACCGGGTTTATATCTTACTAACTCCCGCGTACCCGCTCCGGCTGTTTTAATCAATAAAATTAAATTATTTTCGTTCGCGTCCCAGTCGCATATTGATATAGGCCGCCTTAAAAATTTATCCGGCAATAAAATATTTACAAATTCGCCCGGATTTTTGATACCCGATACGTCCCCGGAAAATTTTAATTGATATATATCCCGCGTTAAATTCTTCACGCGCTTTAACTCAAATATTCCCTGTTTCATATTATCACATGCTATTTTATTATTATTTTATTATTATTTATTATTTTTCCCGTTTATATACAATTTCGCCGTTATAAATCGTCATCATGACCGCCGCGTCCACGCTCCAGCCGTCGAACGGCGTGGAACGTCCCATTGAATAAAATTTATCCGGGTTGATTTTATAATTTAAATTTAAATCTAATACGGCCAAATCAGCGCGTTCGCCTGTATTTAAATTTCCGCCCGGCAATCCCGCGATTTCACGCGGACGAACGCACATGGCATTGAAAAGCCTTTCAAGAGATATAA
>CAJOFP010000161.1:1742-5342 GCA_905233795.1 uncultured Oscillibacter sp.
TCTATAACGCCGTCTTGTAATCCCGCGATTAAAGCCTCCTGATCCCGTCTCGTTCTAATCGGCGGATTCATTTTAAATCTTCCGTCGTCCTGTAAATCCTCGTCGCATAATACTAAATAATGCGGCCCCGTCTCACAAGTCACAGGCAATCCGCGATTTTTCGCCTCTCGAATTAAATTCACGCTTTCTTTTGTCGATACATGACATACATGATATGGACAGCCCGTTTGTTCGACAAGTTTCAAATCCCGTTCAACCTGCCGCCACTCGCTTTCCGACCTGTTGCCGATTAAATCAAATTTTTTAGCTAATATACCGTCATGAACCGCCCAATTTTTATATAATAAACTCTCGTCCTCACAATGCGCGGCGATAAATTTATTTAATTCTTTTACGCGTTTCATGGCTTTTAACATCATATTTTCATCCTGTACGCCGCGCCCGTCGTCCGAAAATCCGACTACATAGGGCGACAGCGCGTCAAAATCCGACAGTTCCGCGCCTTTTTCGCCTTTCGTAATCGCGCCGTATGGCAGGACTTTTACGCAGGAATCTTTTTCAATCAAATCCAGTTCAACGCGCAAGTTTTCCATACTATCCGGCACGGGATTTAAATTCGGCATGGCGCAAATCATCACATAACCGCCCGCCGCCGCCGCTCGCGTACCGGTTTTTATATTTTCTTTATATTCAAATCCGGGCGATCTCAAATGGACGTGTAAATCCATAAATCCGGGCGTGATGATACAGCCGGAAACATCTAATTTTTTTAAATTTTTATGATTTATATTATTATTTATATTTTCAATCCGCCCGTTTTTGATTTCCATATCCGCCCGCGTGATTTGTCCGTTTTGATAAATCATGCCGCCTGTCAATAAATAATCTTCCATGCGCGTCCGCCCTTTCATATCTTGCGCGATTTTTTGCGTGATTTTGATTAAATTATTGAATCGCCTTGTCCATCCACTTTCGGCTTTGATAGCGCAGACAGAAACATACGCTCCGAAGCGTCCAATCCATCAGCGCGTGGGCCGTCCATACGCCGATTACGCCGTATTTCAAATATTTGCCCAGAATATACGCGAATAACACCCGACACAGCCACATGGATAACATACTGATTATCATCGTAAATTTCGCGTCTCCGGCGGCCCGTAAAAACGACGGAATCAAAAATGACGGCGTCCAGATTACAATCGACGCGACGCCGTGAATGACGGCGACTATTAAAGTCAGACGCTCCGCTTCGGGAGATACGTTATAAATCCGCATAATCGCGGGCAGCAACGCCAATAAAATTAAATTCACGCCTGTCATGAGCGCGTAAGAAACTTTTGTCAATAATTTGGCGCACCGGCGCGCCTCCTGATAATCCCCCGCGCCCACACAGTGACTGATAACCGTCATGGAACCTAAACTGACCGCCTGTCCGGCGAAACAGTGGAACATGCCAAGCGTATTGCCAATCGCGTTGGCGACGATGGACGCCGTGCCGAAAGTCGAGATTAAACTATATAAAGCCAGACGGCCTAATTGAAACATGCCGTTTTCGACGCCGCTGGGAACGCCGATATATAATATATTGCGCATTAATCGCGGACGGAAGTGAAAGGCTTTCAAATTCGCAAGATTTAAAGGCAATTCAGGATTAAATAATAATATTAAAATAATAAAAGCCGCGATATTTCTTGAAATAAGAGTCGGAATCGCCGCGCCCGCGACATCCATGCCGAAGCCGAAAATTAAAACCGCGTTGCCGGTAATATTAATCCCGTTCATCAGGAGAGATACATAAAGCGATATGTCAGACCGTTCCATAGTGCGAAAAATCGCCGCGCCGCCGTTATATAACGCGATACCCGGAATGGACGCGGTCACGATATGATAATAAACCCGCGTGGCTTCCATGACATCCGGTTCAATCTGTCCGAATATAGTATTTAAAATCGCCGTTTGAAATATATATAATAAAATCATCACGGCGAACGACGCCCCGGCGAGTAATAAAATCAAATGCTGTCCGGCGTTCGACGCGTTATCCCGTTCACGGCGGCCTATATACTGTCCCGCCGCCGCCGCGCCGCCCGCCGCCATCGCCGAAAATAAATAAATCATTAAATTGCTGATCGAATCAACAAGAGATACAGCCGAAATCGCGGCGTCCCCCACGGTCGCCACCATGAGGGAATCCGCGAGGCCGACGCCAATCGCCAAAAATTGTTCTAATAATAACGGCCCAATCAGCGCGGCAAGCTGTCGATTTGTGAAAAATATATTATTTTCATTCTTTTGCATAGCTTTATTTTATATTTTCCAGCTCCTCGTCTAAAATTTCGCCTTTCGCCACTATATTCGTCGGCCCCGTGAGATACAATCCCGTGATTTTATCTGATTCCAGACGCTCAACGTCTATAATTAATCTTCCGCCGGCCATATCGACTTGCGTCTGTTTCCCGGATACCTGTTTATTTAAAGTCAAAACCGACACGACGGATCCCGTACCGGTTCCGCAGGCAAGCGTGAAATCCTCCACGCCGCGTTCAAACGTCTTTTCGTATAAAATATCATCGCCTGTAATCTCATAAAAATTCACGTTCGCGCCTTTGGGGAAATCTTTATGCCAGCGGATTTTCCGCCCCAGTTCGCGCAACGCGTTTTCATCGGCGTCGCGCAAGCCCGGATAAGAAATCACGGCGTGCGGAACGCCCGGATTCCCCAGTTCCACATACGCGCACGGATAAGAAATCCCGTCGATTTCAATTTCGCCATTTAATTTTATCACAGACGGATTGTTTAATTTTACGCGATAGTTTCTTTTATCAATCCGTTCGCCCGTGACTATGCCCGCTGTCGTCTCGATATATTGCGTGGAACCGGACAGGCCGTTCTCATATCCGTAACGGCAGACGCACCGCGCCCCGTTGCCGCACATCTCGCCCACGCTTCCGTCGGAATTGAAAAACAACATCCGAAAATCGGCTTGCGTTTTATTGAAACCATTATTTTTATTTATATTTTTATCTTTTATTTTATAAGACGCGAACAGACCTTCCGTCGTCGGCGTTTTATTATTATTATCTTTATCCGTGAATCCGCCGGGCGTAAACAAAGCTTCGTTCATATCCCGTCCGGACGGCGCGTCGATTACGATTAATCCGTCCGCGCCCAGAGACATGCGGCGGCGGCATAAAATCCGGGCGATCCGGGGCAGATCATTTTCCGGTATCCGTTCTTCCATGTTATTTATAATAATAAAATCATTTCCCGCGCCGTTCATTTTCCAAAAACGCATAAATTTCGCCTCCGTATTTATATTTTATATTTTATAAATTTTTGAGTGATATAATTATATCACGCTTTTTCATTCTGGAAAAACTAAAAAAACGCTGAATCTATAATCGCGCTTTTCACAAGCGAATAAATATGCTATATTTTATTATTCATTAATAAATAAAATATTAATCATAATAAAATAAAAGGGGAGTTTGATGTGGATAAAAAATATAAATTTATATTATTCGATCTGGACGGCACGTTGACGGATTCCAGCGAGGGAATTGTAAATTGCGTCCGTTACGCGCTGGAAAAAATGCGTGA
>CAJOFP010000162.1 GCA_905233795.1 uncultured Oscillibacter sp.
AAGGCGATGTGCCTCGCCTTATTTGAATTGAGCAAAATCCACACGAAAATACGCGCCTGTCCCACGATAGACGCCGCCGCGCTGATGAACGCGATTTACTGGGATTATCCCGATTACGCCTTGAAATTCAATCTGATGGAACAAATGGGCGGGGACAGTTTCTGTGTCTGGCTGTTATCGGACGCGGACGTTGAGAGAAACGCCTCCGCTGAGCGTATGATTGCCATAACGCCGGACGCGGGAACGGATTTTCTGCGATTCTGACACGGAATCGTGACCGCGAATAACAAATCATACGAATGGAAGACGTTAAGCGTCAGCGTTATCCGCCCACAATTCACATTGCGTCATGACGGTTTGCACGGCGTCTTCCATTCCTTCAGGCGGGTATTTATATTTTTTCAATAATTTTTTAATCAGCATTCGCATTCTTGCCCTCGCCGAATCCCGCTTCTGCCAGTCAACCGTCCGATTCCGGCGCAAAGTGTCCGCGAGTTCTTTCGTGATCGCAATCAATTCATCGTTTTCATAAAAATCTTTGATCGCTCTTGGCTTTGTCAGAGCGTCATAAAACGCCAGTTCATCCGCGGTAAGTCCCAGCTGCCGTCCCTCTTCTTTCGCTTCCTGAATCTGTCTCGCAAGATTCAATAATTCCTGAATTACTTCCTCATTTGTGATCATTCCGTTCAGATAACGGTTCATAACGCTTTGAATCATTTCACTGAATTTTTCGGATTTTACAACATTTGTCCGGCGATAAATCCGCGCCTGTTCGGCGATTAATTTTTTCAGCAGTTCAACCGCCAGATTTTTTTCCCTCATTTTTGAGACTTCCCGTAAAAATTTCGGATCAAAAATGGAAAATTCTTCTTTAATATCCGAAAACAGGTTGATTACCCCGTCACTTTTTACGACCTGTTTCATTAATTCGTTGACCCGCGCGTTAAGCTCAGGCAAGGACAGCGTTTTGCCCGCGTTCTGATTGTTCAGGCGTACCAAAAGAACGCGTACAGCTTCAAAAAACGCCGCTTCCAACCGCTCTTTTTCCTGTGCGAGAGACGCGCAAAGCGACAGCGCCTGACGCAGTATCAGCGATTCTTTTATAAACGATTCTTTTTCCCACGTCCGTTCCGGCGCTATGATAAAATTGACCGCGCCTGTAATCATTCGCGCTCTTTCCAGATCGCTTCCCGACGTAAAAACAGAGTAATCATAACCGTAAAATAAATCCCGGCATACTTCCAGTTTCTCCTGAAATTTCGGATACGCCGCTTTGGAAATATCCGTGTCGCCGTAATTTTTCTTATCACGGGATGTATAATCGTTCATCGCCTGTTTCAACGCGGCGGCGATGCCGACATAATCCACGACAAGTCCGCCTTCTTTGTCCTGAAATACTCGATTTACACGGGCTATCGCCTGCATTAAATTATGTCCGGACATGGGCTTGTATACATACATCGTCGCAAGGGACGGAACGTCAAAACCTGTCAGCCACATATCCACCACAATGGCGATTTTCAGCGGATCGCCGTTATCTTTGAACTTTTTCGCAAGCTCTTCTTTATAATGCCTGTTGCCGATAATGTCATGCCATTCCTCCGGGTCCTGATTGGATGAGGTCATCACCACGGCGATTTTCTCCGTCCAGCCGGGACGCAGTTCCAGTATTCTACGATATATTTTCATCGCAATCGGGCGTGAATAAGCGACAATCATCGCCTTGCCCGTCAGCAGATCGGCGCGGTAATTTTCATAGTGATCCAAAATATCATATACCAGAGAATCAATCGTCCGGTCGTTTCCAAGAATGGCTTCAAGCTGTCCAAAGTTTCTCTTGCTTTTCTCCACGGTTTCCGGGTCCGCGTTTTCAGCGAGCCGTTCAAATTCCGCGTCAATCCGTTCCAGCGCGGACTTGTCCAGTTTTAATTTAATTACGCGGCTTTCGTAATAAACCGGACGCGTCGCGCCGTCCTCCACCGCCTGCGTCATGTCATATATATCTATATAATTTCCGAAAACTTCCCGCGTACTGCGGTCTTTGGATGAAATCGGCGTCCCGGTAAAGCCGATATAAACCGCGTTCGGCAGACTGTTGCGAATCACCCGCGCCGCGCCGACAATCCGCTTTGCGATCTCCTCTCCGGCGTCATTTTTCGTAATCCTGATTTTCTCCGTCAGTCCGTACTGTCCCCTATGCGCCTCATCCGCCATGACGATCATATTCCGGCGTTCGGACAGACAATCAAAAGATTCCTCAAATTTTTGCATGGTCGTAAAAATAATGCCGTTGGCTTTCCGTCCGGTCAATAAACTTTTTAAATGCTCCCTGCTCTCCGCCTGTACGGGTTCCTGACGTAAAAATTCTTTGCATTTCGCAAACTGACTGTAAAGCTGATCATCCAGATCGTTCCGATCCGTCAATACGACAATCGTCGGACTGTCCATCGCTTCCTGTAACAAATGCGCGTAAAATACCATTGAAAGCGATTTCCCGCTTCCCTGCGTATGCCAGAACACGCCGCCCTTTCCGTCCGTGACAGCGGCGCGTTTCGTCGATTCTATCGCCTTTTTGACGGCGAAATACTGATGATACCCCGCTAAAATTTTATATATCTCCACGCCGTCATTGGAAAAACAAATAAAATTTTTCAGAATATCCAGAAACCGTTCCCGCCGGAAAATTCCCTCAAAAAACGTGTCAAACTGCGCGTATCGCGTATTTTCATAGCTTCCGTCCGCCGTTTTCCATTCCATAAAGCGATCCTCACCGGACGTGATCGTCCCGGCGCGGCTCGTCAACTGGTCGCTCATGACGCAAATCGCGTTATAAATAAACAGCGTCGGAATTTCGCGCATATAATTGCGAATCTGCAAATAGGCTTGGGACGCGTCGGTCTCCTCACGGGACGGCGATTTCAACTCCATTAAAACCACCGGCAGACCGTTTAAAAACAACAAAATATCCGGGCGTTTCGTACTGTTTTCGACAAACGTCCACTGATTGGCAATCACAAAAGAATTATTCGCGGGATTTTTATAATCCGCCAGATAAACAATCGCGGCGCGTTCCTCGCCGTCAACCGTATAACGCGCCGGGACGCCGTTCTGTAAATAATCCATAAACGCGGCGTTTTTCCGTACTAATTCGCCGTTTTCAAAGTTTTTCAGCCTGTACAGCGCGTCGGCAATCGCGTCCCCCGGCAGATCGGGATTCAGACGGCGCAGGGATTCCGTCAGTTCTTCCTCATAGAACGGACAGGTAAAATCCCTGCTTACATCCGGACCATAAACGTATATATAGCCCATGTTTTGAAACAGTTCTATTACGGCGTTTTCATAGTCCGATTCCATATATCCCGGCATAGCTTAATCCTCCACATTACGCGGCGTTTTCATAATCCATAATAAAAAGTTTACTCGCTACGTTTTCCGCCTTTTCCAACAGAATATCAATTTTTTCTAACGTATCCGCCGCATATAACACCTCCCCGCATTGTGCGCATTTCACGCAGGGGACGTTTTCAATAATCGCGTAACCATTGCGCAATCGCGCAAAATAAACGCTTACGGATTCTTCCATAGCGTCCGCCTT